>JAOPUS010000437.1 GCA_025963345.1 Blastococcus sp.
AGCACTGGCGCCACGGGCACCGTCGGCGGCAACACGCTGACCAACGGCAACCTCCAGGGGCAGCCGGCACCGTCGCTGCTGAACTGGTTCCCGACCATGAGCGCCGGGAGCTACACCGGCCAGGCGCAGGCCGGCTGGTCCGTCACGGGCAACAGCGACTACGTCGTGTACGGCGGCGAGTTCCCCCGGGTCAACGGGATCGGCCAGCAGGGCCTCGTGCGGTACGCCGTCCCTGCTCTCGCGCCGAACAAGATCGGTCCGAACGTGAACGACCGGCTCATCCCCACGGTGGTGTCCCTGTCGGCCGGCAGCGTCCGCGTCTCCTGGCAGTCGACCTTCGACCAGGACAACGCGAACCTCACCTACAAGGTGGTCCGCTCCGACAAGCCGGCCCAGCCGGTCTACGAGACGACCGCGGCCTCGACCTTCTGGAACCGCCCGTCGCTGGGCTTCGTCGACCGTGACGTGCAGGCGGGCAGCCGCTACACCTACCGCGTCTACGCCTACGACCCCTTCGGCAACTCCGCGACACGGTCCAGCGCCTCGGTGACCGTATCCACGGACACGGCGTCCGGCGGCCTCTACGGCGACACCGTCCTCGCCGACACCCCCGAGCACTTCTGGCGGCTGGGTGAGGCGGCCGGCACGGCCAAGGGCTACGACCACGCCGGCTTCGACGACCTGACGCTCGGCACCGGGGTCACCCAGGGTGCCGCCGGTGCGCTGGCGGGCACGGGCAACACGGCCGCGGCCTTCGACGGCACCTCGGCCGGCACCGGCGCGACGCCGTCCCCGGCGGCCGGTCCGCAGACCTTCAGCGTGGAGGCGTGGTTCACCACCACGACCACGTCCGGCGGCAAGATCATCGGCTTCGGCAACGCCGCTACCGGCAACAGCAACAACTACGACCGGCACGTCTACATGGACGACTCCGGGCGGGTCTACTTCGGCGTCTGGCTGGGCTGGGGGGCGACCCTGCAGACCAGCCGGTCCTACAACGACGGCGCCTGGCACCACGTCGTGGCCACCATCGGCCCGGCCGGCATGACGCTGCACCTCGACGGGCAGCTGGCCGGTCAGCGTGCGGACGCCACGGGGGCGCAGGACTACACCGGCTACTGGCGGATCGGCGGGGACACCCGCTGGGCGGGCTCCAGCGACTGGTTCGCCGGGCGGATCGACGAGGTCGCCGTCTACCGGGCGCCGCTGACCGCGACCCAGATCCAGCGCCACTTCGTGGTGGGCAGCACCGGGGAGGCCTTCAACGAGCCGCCGACGGCGAGTTTCACCTCCTCGGCGAACGGCACCGCGGCCTCCTTCGACGGCTCGGCGTCCACCGACCCCGACGGCAGCATCAGCGAGTACGGCTGGGCCTTCGGTGACGGCACCACGGCCACCGGTGCGACCGCGGGGCACACCTACGCCACCCCGGGCACGTACCGGGTGACGCTGACGGTGACCGACGCGCGGGGGGCCACGGCGACGTCGTCCCGTGCGATGGCGGTTGCCGCCTCCGGCACTGCGGGGGGCACCTACTCGCAGGCCGTCGTCGACGGCGGCGCCGTCCACTACTGGCGCTTCGGTGAGCCGTCCGGCCCCGCCTACGACCTCGCCGGTGCAGCCGACCTGCAGGTCGGCTCGGGTGTGGCCCTCGGTACCGCCGGCGCCATCGCCGGGGACGCCGACACGGCCGCCTCGTTCGACGGCACCGGTGAGGGCCGGGCGTCGACGCAGACGCCGGCTCCGGGCCCGGACGTCTTCAGCATCGAGACCTGGTTCCGCACCAGCTCCACATCCGGCGGCAAGCTCGTCGGGTACGGCAACCAGCCGTCGGGCAACAGCTCGAACTACGACCGGCACCTGTACATGGACGAGTCCGGCCGGCTGCGGTTCGGCGTGTGGACCGGCGCGATGAGCACCGTGGAGAGCGCGGCCGGTCTCAACGACGGGCGGTGGCACCACGTGGTGGCGTCGCTGAGCTCGCAGGGCCTGGCCCTGTTCGTCGACGGGCAGCTCGCCGGCAGTCGCTCGGATGTCACCGCTGGTCAGACCTACGACGGGTACTGGCGCATCGGTGGGGACAGCTCGTGGGCGGGCGCGAACTACTTCGCCGGCACCCTCGACGACGTGGCGATCTATCCGGCCGCGCTGTCGGCCGGCACGGTGGCGCAGCACTATGCCCTCGGGACGTCGGCGCCGCCGCCCAACGCGGCACCGACGGCGTCGTTCACCTCGTCGGTGACCGGCCTCGACGTCGCGCTCGACGGGACCGCCTCGGCGGACCCGGACGGTTCGGTCGCCTCCGCCGCGTGGGACTTCGGGGACGGGACGACGGCGACCGGATCGACGGCGGAGCACACCTACGCCAGGGGCGGCACGTTCACCGTCACGCTCACGGTGACCGACGACGACGGCGCGACGGGGACGAGCACGCAGGACGTGACGGTCACCGCGCCGCCGCCGAACCAGGCGCCGGTCGCGGCGTTCACCGCCACCGGCACCGACCTCACGGTCGCGCTCGACGCGGTCGGCTCCAGCGACCCGGACGGCGACGTCGCGTCCTGGGCGTGGACCTTCGGCGACGGCTCGTCGGGCAGCGGCCAGACGGCGACGCACGACTATGCCGGGGCCGGTACCTACCGGGTGTCGCTGACGGTGACCGACGACGACGGTGCGACGGCGACGACGGAGCAGGACATCACCGTCACCGCACCGCCGGCCGGCCCCGCGGTGATCGCCGACGACACGTTCGGCCGTACGGTCACCGGCGGTCTCGGCACCGCTGACACCGGGGGTGCCTGGACGGTGTCGGCCGGTGGGACGCGTCAGTCGGTCACGCCCGGGGTGGCGGAACTGCGGCTGGACGCCGCAGGCAACAACACCGGCGCCTTCATCGACGGCATCTCCCGGACGAGCGCCGACGTCCGGACGACGTTCTCCCTCACCGCCACCCCGACCGGCAACGGCACGTACGTGTACGTGACGGGCCGCCGAGTGGGCTCGGGCCTGGAGTACCGGGTTCGGGTGCGGCTGCTGGCCGACGGGCGGGTCGCGCTCGCGCTGTCCCGGCTCTCCGGTGGGACGGAGGCGTTCCCCGGCGGCGAGTCGCTGGTTCCCGGCCTGACCTACACCGCCGGCCAGGCGCTGAACGTCCGGGTGCAGGTCTCCGGCACCGGGACGGCCCAGGTCACCGCGCGGACGTGGCTCGAGGGGTCCCCGGAGCCGGTGGCCCCGTCGATGACCCGCACCGACACGACCGCTGCGCTGCAGGCGGCCGGCGGCGTAGGCCTCGCGGTGCACCGCCCGAGCGGCACGACCGCCGCGACGGCCGTCCGGTTCACCGCGTTCCGGGTGACCGAGCTGCCCTGACCGTCGGCAGCAGTACCGGCGCCGTCCTGCCGACCCTCACGGTCGGGGCGGCGCCGGCGGCTCCGGACGGCGCGATGTTCATCGTCGCGTGCCCTGCCGACTACACAGGGTGATCAGTACCCCGCCCGTGCGGGTGATTCTCCCTGCTCAGCCGTCACAATGCCCGTGACTCCGTGTCATCGTCACTCTCGGTGCTCGTCGTCCGGTTCGGACGGCATCCGGGCGCCACCGGGGGAAACACGGGGGAACGATCGTCATGTCTGCATCGTCGGCGTCCGCGCCGAAGCGGGTTCTGTCACTGTTCGTGGCGTCGTTGCTCACCACGGGGGCCGTGGCGCTGGCGCTGCCGGGCACCGCCCAGGCGGACTCCCAGCCGCTCGCGGGCACGCCGACCACCGTCGCCGCGGACGCCCTGCCGACCGTGCAGATCAACGGTGTGGCGTGGGCCCAGGCTGTCGTCGGCAACACCGTCTACGTGGGTGGCGACTTCACCACCGCCCGCCCGGCAGGTGCGGCCGCCGGCACCCAGGAGACGCCCCGGAACAACCTGCTGGCCTACGACATCCGGACCGGCGAGCTGATCAACTCCTTCGCCCCGGTCCTCAACGGCCGGGTGCTGGCCGTGACGGCCTCCCCGGACGGTTCGCGCATCTACGTCGCCGGCGACTTCACCCAGGCCGACGGCCAGGTCCGCAACCGCGTGGCCGCCTACGACACCGCTACCGGCGCGCTGGTGAGCAACTGGCGCCCGAACATCAACAGTCAGGTGCGGGCTCTCGCCGTCACCGCGGACACCGTCTACATGGGCGGGAGCATCACTGCCGTGGGCGGGGTGAGCCGCACCCGCCTCGCGGCGGTCAGCACCGCCGACGGCACCCTCCTGCCCTGGGCGCCCCTCCCCGGCGTCGGTTCCACCTCGGGCAGCGACCAGGTCATGTCGCTGGTCGTCACCGGCAACGGCACGCAGGTCGTGGCGGCCGGCCGGTTCGCCTCGATGAACGGCACGAAGGCGACCGGCGTCGCGGCGATCGATGCCGTCACCGGCGCGACCCGCCCGTTCGCGATCAACCAGAAGATCACCAACCAGGGCAGCGACTCGGCCGTCTACAGCGTCACCACCGACGGCGTGAACGTCTACGGCACCGCCTACGACTTCGGCGGACCGGGCAACCTCGAGGGCTCCTTCGTGGCGAAGGCCGACGGCGGCGCGATCGTCGAGATCAACGACTGCCGCGGCGACACGTACTCCAGCTACCCCTCGAACGGCGTGCTCTACGTGGCCAGCCACACCCACAACTGCTCGCCGATCGGCGGCTTCCCCGAGCAGAACCCGCGGGTGCACAAGTTCGCCACCGCTTACACGATCGCGCCCTCCGGCGTGGGCGGGGCGACGACCTTCTCCAACAAGAACCTGGTCGGGCAGCCCGCGGGCAAGCAGCTGGACTGGTTCCCGACCATGACCCCCGGCACCTACACCGGCCAGGGCCAGGCCGGCTGGAGCGTCACCGGCAATGGCCAGTACGTCGTCTACGGCGGTGAGTTCCCGCGCGTCAACGGCTCCGGTCAGCAGGGCCTGGTCCGCTACGCCGTCCCGGCGCTCGCGCCGAACAAGGTGGGCCCGGGCGCCGGCCCGACGGCCACGGCCACCTCGCCGCAGCCCGGCCTCGCGACGATCAGCTGGACGACCACCGACGACCAGGACAACCAGCACCTGACCTACTCGGTCTACCGCGAGGGTCTGGCCACGCCGGTCTACGAGACGGTCAAGGGCTCCCTGTGGTGGCAGAACAGCGCGATGAGCGCCACCGACGCCGGCGTCGGTGGGTCACTCCGCTACCGCGTCGTCGCCACCGACCCCTTCGGCAACCAGGCCGCGGGTGAGTGGGTCGCGGTCGAGGTCGCTCCGGCGCCTGCCACCGGCACGGCGAACTACGCGGCCGCGGTCAAGGCCGACGGCGCGCAGTCGCAGTGGCGCCTCGGCGAGGCCTCCGGGACCGCGGCCGACGCCATCGGCAACCGGCCGATGACCGTCGGATCGGGCGTGACGCGTGGCGTCGCCGGCGCGCTGAGCGGGGACGCGAACACCGCCTACTCCTTCAACGGCAGCGCGCAGGCGACCCTGGCCACCCAGACGGCGTCCGCGGCACCCAACACCTTCACGGCGGAGGCCTGGTTCCAGAGCAGCTCCACCTCCGGCGGCCGGATCCTCGGCTTCGCCAGCGCCGCCTCCGGGAACAGCTCCACGTATGACCGGCAGGTCTACCTGGACACCCGTGGCCGGGTGAACTTCGGCGTGGACGTGCCCAACGGTCGGCGGACGACCGAGCGGACGGTCACCAGCGCCGCCTCGTTCAACGACGGCAAGTGGCACCACGTCGCCGCATCGCTGAGCTCCAGCGGCATGGTCCTCTTCATCGACGGGAAGCAGGTCGGCGCCCAGGCGGACGCCACCTCGGGGCAGTCGTACAACGGCTACTTCCGGATCGGCAGCGACCGCGCCATGGGTGGCTCGAACACCTTCACGGGCCGGATCGACGAGGTCGCGCTGTACCCGGCGGCGCTCTCGGCGGCCCAGGTGGCCGCGCACGCCGCCGCCGGCGGTGTGGCGGCGGCGCCGAACCTGGCGCCGACCGCCCGGTTCGCCAGCTCGTCCACCGGCCTGGCCGCGACCGTCGACGCCACGAGCTCGAAGGACGCCGACGGCACGATCGCCACGTACGCCTGGACGTTCGGTGACGGCTCCACCGGCACCGGCGCCACCGCGACGCGTTCCTACGCTGCGGCCGGCACCTACCTGGCCACGCTGACGGTCACGGACAACAAGGGCGCCACGAGCACGGCCACCCGGATGGTCAGCGTCGCGCCGGTCGTGCCCAACAAGGCACCCACCGCGGCCTTCACGGCCTCGGCAAAGGACCTCACGATCTCCGTCGACGCCGCCGGCTCCGCCGACAGCGACGGCGTCGTGAAGACCTATGCGTGGAACTTCGGTGACGGCTCGACCGCCACCGGCGCCACGGCGTCGCACACCTACGCCGCGGCCGGCACCTTCCGCGTGTCCCTCACCGTCACCGACGACAAGGGCGCGACGGGGGCGACCGGTCAGGACGTGACGGTCGTTGCGCCGCCCGTCGAGGTGGTCGTCGCGAACGACGCCTTCGCCCGGACGGTCACCGGCGGCCTCGGCACCGCGGACGTGGGTGGCGCCTGGACGGCGTCGGCCGGTGCAGCGCGCCAGTCGGTGACCGACGGTGTGGCGCAGCTGCGGCTCGACGCGGCCAACCAGAACACCGGGTCCTACCTGGGCGGGGTCTCCCTGACCGATGCCACGGTGCTGACCTCGTTCTCCCTGGACGCGATGCCGACCGGGGGCGGGACGATGGTGTTCGTGTCCGGCCGGCGGGTCGCCACCAGCCAGGAGTACCGGGTGCGGGTGCGCTTCGCGCCCGACGGCCAGGTGGGTCTCGCCGTCTCGCGGCTGTCCGGCGGCACGGAGGGCTTCCCCGGCGGCGAGGTCATCGTCCCGGGCCTGACCTACACCGCCGGCACCCGCGTGAACGTCCGGGTCCAGGTCTCGGGGACCGGCACCACGCAGGTCACCGCCTCGGCCTGGGTGGCCGGTTCGGCCGAGCCCACCACGCCGACCCTGGTGCGGACGGACGCAACGGCGGAGCTGCAGGTGCCGGGTGCGGTGGGCGTCACCGTCCACCGGCCCTCCAGCGCCACCGCGGCCAACGTCGTCCGGTTCACCGGCTTCACGGTCACCACGATGGTGGCCGCACCGGTGGGCCCGCCGCCGGCGGCGAACGTCGCACCGACGGCGGCGTTCACCGCGAGCCCGGCCGGTCTGGCCGTCTCGCTGGACGCGGCCGGCTCCGCCGACGCCGACGGCACCGTGGCGAGCTACGCGTGGAACTTCGGGGACGGCGGGACGGGGGAGGGCATGACCGCCTCCCACAGCTACGCCTTCTCGGGTACTTACCCGGTGACGCTGACGGTGACCGACGACGACGGCGCGACCGCCACCACCACGACGGACGTCACCGTGCTGGCCCCGCCGGTGCAGGAGGTCGTCGCGAGCGACACCTTCAACCGGGAGGTCACCGGTGGTCTCGGCACCGCCGACGCCGGCGGGAACTGGACGGTCGTGGCCGGCGGCACCCGTCAGTCGGTGACCCCGGGCGTGGCGGAGCTCCGGCTGGACGCGGCCGGCAACAACACCGGGTCCTTCCTCGACGGGGTCTCGCGGACCGATGCCGACGTCCGGACCACGTTCTCGCTGACCGAGCTGCCCACCGGGAACGGGACGTACGTCTACGTGACCGGACGGCGGGTCGCCTCCGGCCAGGAGTACCGGGCGCGGGTGCGGGTGATGGCCGACGGCCGGATCGCGCTGGCCCTGTCCCGGCTGTCCGGCGGCGCGGAGGCGTTCCCCGGGGGCGAGCTCGTCCTCCCCGGCGTGGCGTACACGGCCGGCGCCGGTGTGAACGTCCGGGTGAAGGTGTCCGGCACGGGCACCACCCAGGTCGAGGCCTCGGTCTGGCTCGCCGGCTCCGCGGAGCCGGCGACGCCGTCGATCACGCGCACCGACACCACCGCCGAGCTGCAGGTGGCCGGCGGGGTCGGCCTCGCCGCCCACCGGCCGTCGGGCACGACGGTCGCGACGGCTGTGCGCTTCACCGCCTTCACGGTGACGCCCGCGGTCTGAGCGGAACGATTCGCGGCGTCGGGGCCGCCCCATTGCGGGCCGGCCCCGACGTCGGTGCGTGCGGCTACACGGAGTGATGCCGCACACGTAGCACACCGGGGACCACCGGATCGTGTGACACCGCGATCCACCCATCGCGTGTCAAGGTCACTGTCTGCACTCGTCGTCGCCCGGACGGCGTTTCCATGAGCTGTACGGGGGCACGGGGATGAGTTCGTCAACGGGGACGAGACCGACGCGGTGGCTGGCCGGCGTCATCGCTGCTGTCCTTGCCGCGGCCACCTTCGCGCTGGCCGGCACGACCGCCGCGCGCGCGGACTCGGCCCCGCCGGTTCCCTCGCCCGCCGACCCCATGACGGTCTCGGCCGACGGACTGCCGACCGTGCAGATCAACGGCGTGGGCTGGGCGCAGGCCGTCGTCGGGAACACCGTGTACGTGGGTGGCGTGTTCTCCACCGCCCGGCCGGCGGGCGCCGCCGCCGGCACCCAGGAGACGCCGCGCAGCAACATGCTGGCCTACGACATCCGCACCGGTGAGCTGATCACCTCCTTCGATCCCGTCGTCAACGGGCAGATCCTGGCGGTCACGGCCTCGCCGGACGGCTCACGGCTCTACATCGGCGGCGACTTCACCGACGTCGACGGCCAGACCCGCAACCGGGTCGCGGCCATCGACACCGCCTCCGGTGAGCTCGTCGCCGGCTGGGCACCCTTCGTCAACAGTCAGGTGCGCGCGATCGCAGCGACGAACGACACCGTCTACCTGGGCGGCAGCATCAGCGCCGTGGGTGGCGTCAGCCGCAGCCGGCTGGCCGCAGTGACGGCAAGCAACGCCAGCCTGCTGCCGTGGGCGCCCGTCCCAGGAGTGGGTCCCACCAGCGGAAACCGCGACGGCAGCACCGTCACCAGCGACCAGGTGCTCGGGATGGTCCTGACCTCGGGCGACGCACAGGTCGTGGTGTCGGGGCGGTTCGACTCCCTCAACGGCGTCAAGGCGACCGGGGTCGGGGCGCTGGACGCTGTCACCGGCGTGACGCGGCCGTACGAGATCAACCAGCTGATCACCAACCAGGGCATCAACGCGGCCGTCTACAGCCTGTCCACCGACGGCACCGTCGTCGTCGGCACCGGGTACGACTTCTCCGGCCCGGGCAACCTCGAGGGGTCCTTCACCGTCGTCGCCGACACCGGCCGCGTCCTCGCCATCAACGACTGCCACGGCGACCACTACGGCAGTTTCGTGACCGGCGGCGTGGTCTACATCGCCGGCCATGCCCACGACTGCAGCAACATCGGCGGGTTCAAGGAGCAGAACCCGCGGGTGAACAAGTACGCCACCGCCATCTCGGTCGCGCCGACCGGCACGGTGGGTCCGTTCACGCTCCGCAGCAACGCGTTCTACGGCAAGCCCGCTCCGTCGTTGCTGAACTGGTTCCCGACCATGAACGCCGGCACCATCACCGGGCAGACGCAGGCCGGCTGGAGCATCACGGGCAACAGCCAGTACATCACCTACGCCGGTGAGTTCCCGCGGGTGAACGGCGTCGACCAGCAGGGTCTCGTCCGGTATGCGATGCCGGGCACCGCGCCGAACCTGATCGGGCCGTCGTTCGCCGAGTTCACCACCTCGGCCGTGGAGACGACGCCCGGCAGCGTGCGGGTCAGCTGGCGGGCCACCACCGACCAGGACAACAAGTTCCTCACCTACCGGGTCTACAGGGACAACGACGCGACCACGCCGGTCCACGAGGTGGTGCAGGGCTCGGACTTCTCCGACCGGCCCCTCATGACCTGGACGGACCCGGGGACGGCCGGGACGACGTACCGGGTGACTGCGACCGACCCGTTCGGCAACCGGTCGTTCACCCCGTGGACCACGGTCAGCACCACCACCGTGCCGACCCGGCCCTACGCCGAGGCGGTCCTGGCCGACGGCGTCACCGAGCTGTGGTCCCTCGGCGAGCCGGCCGGCGCCGCCGCGGCGCTGGGGCAGCGGAACCTGGCCGTGCTGATGCCGGGCACCGGCGTGACCGCCGGCGTCCCGGGTGCCCTGGTAGGTGACGCGGACACCGCCTACTCCCTCGACGGGACACCGGCCGGGTCGATGGTCCTGGGCTTCGACACCGGACCCGGCGGGCTCGTCCCGTTCCCGTTCCAGGCCCCGGAGAGCACGACGGGCGAGGTGTGGATGAAGACCACGTCCAGCCAGCCCGGCGCGCTCATCGGCTTCGGCACGGCCGCGTCAGGGGACAGCCCGCTCACCGACCGCACCGTCACCATGGGCGCCGACGGCCGGCTGAGCTTCGCGGTCAACGTCGACGCCACGACGACCCGGACGGTGACCAGTCCCGCCGCCTACAACGACGGCGCCTGGCACCACGTGTCGGCGACGTACAGCCCGTCGGGCATCGTCCTGTACGTCGACGGTGCGGTCGTGGCCTCCTACCTCGACGTCCCGGCGAACCTCACGATCAACGGGTACCTGCGCGTCGGCGGCGACGCCGGCAACTACTTCGAGGGCAGCCTCGACGAGCCGGCGCTCTACATCCTGGCCCCGCAGCCGGGACAGGTCATGGAGCACTACAAGCTGGGGTCCGGCGCTACGGGCAACACCGCCCCGACGGCGGCGTTCAGCGCCACGACGACGCCCTTGACGGTGGCCCTCGACGCGACGACGTCGGCGGACCCGGACGGCACGGTCGCGTCCTACGCGTGGACCTTCGGTGACGGCGCGACCGGGACGGGGCCGACGGTGAGCCACCCGTACGCGGCGGCCGGCACCTACCCGGTCACCCTCACCGTCACCGACGACGACGGCGCCACGGACTCGCACGCGGCACTGGTGGTCGTCAGCGCCGCGAACGTCCCGCCGACGGCGTCCTTCGCCTCCTCGACCGCGGGCCGGACCCTGTCGGTCGTCGGCACCGGTTCCGCCGACTCCGACGGCACGGTCGCCTCGTACTCCTGGAACTGGGGTGACGGCACGCCGGCCGGGTCGGGTGCCACGGCGACGCACCGCTACGCCGCCGACGGCACGTACACGGTGACCCTCACGGTGACCGACGATCAGGGCGCCACCGGAACCCTGAGCCAGGCGGTCACGGTGGCTGCGGGCCCGGCGGTCCTCGTCGACGACAACTTCACCCGGACGGTCACAGGCGGGCTGGGCACTGCTCCCGTCGGCGGACCGTGGACGGCCTCGGTGGGCGGCAGCCGGCAGTCCGTGGCCCCGGGCATCGCGACGATGCAGTTGCCGGCCGCGGGCAACAACACCGGCTCCTTCCTGGGCAACGTCTCGCAGACCACCTCAGACGTCCGGACGACGTTCTCCCTGAGCGCCGCACCGACCGGGAACGGCACCTACGTGTACGTCACCGGTCGGCGGGTCTCGGCGACGCTCGAGTACCGGGTGCGCGTGCGGATGCTGGCCAACGGCACCGTCGGGCTGGCCCTTTCGCGGCTCTCCGGTGGCACGGAGGGCTTCCCGGGCGGCGAGACGATCGTCCCCGGGCTGACCGTCACCGCCGGGTCGCCGGTCAACGTCCGCGTGCTGACCGCCGGCACCGCGCCCACCCAGGTGCAGGTGTGGGTGTGGCGTGGCGGGACCACCGAGCCCACGGCGGCGTCGATCACCCGCTCGGACGCCACCGCCGGCCTGCAGGTGCCCGGCTCCGTGGGCCTCGCGGTGCACCGGCCCACGGGCACGACGGCGGTCACCAATGCCCGGTTCACCAGCTTCCGGGTGACCGGTGCGGGCGGGGGAGCGCCGGCGGACGTCGCCCCGACGGCGTCGTTCACCGCGACCCCGACGGCGCTGCAGGTCGCGGTGGACGCGACGGCCTCGGCCGACCCCGACGGGACCATCGCCTCCTACGCGTGGAACTGGGGTGACAGCACTCCGGCCGGTTCGGGTGTCACCGCGACCCATCCCTACGCGAGTCCCGGTACGTACGCGGTGACGCTGACGGTCACCGACAACGCCGGCGCGACGGCGAGCACGACCCGCTCGGTCGTCGTGCCCGCGGTGCCGCCGGCCAATGTGGTCCCGACGGCGTCGTTCACCGCGACCCCGACCGGGCTGCAGGCTGCGGTGGACGCGACGGCATCGGCCGACCCCGACGGGACCATCGCGTCCTACGCGTGGAACTGGGGTGACACCACCCCGGGCGGCTCGGGTGTCACCGCGACCCATCCCTACGCGAGTCCCGGTACGTACACGGTCACGCTGACCGTCACGGACAACATCGGCGCGACGGCGAGCACCACCCGCTCGGTCACCGTGACCGCACCGACCGGCCCCGCGCCGATCGTCAGTGACACCTTCGGCCGCACGGTCACCGGCGGTCTGGGCACCGCCGAGGTCGGCGGGGCCTGGACGGCGTCCGCGGGGGCCACCCGCCAGTCGGTGAGCCCGGGGACCGCCGAGCTGCGGCTGGACGCGGCCAACCAGAACACCGGCTCCTACCTCGGTGGGGTGTCGCAGACCAGCGCCGACATCCGGACGACGGTCACGCTCACGACCGCGCCGACCGGCAACGGGACGTACGTGTACGTGACCGGCCGCCGTGTCGCGGGCCAGGGGGAGTACCGCGTGCGGATGCGGTTCCTCGCCAACGGCACGGTCGGCCTGGCGCTCTCCCGGCTGATCGGGACGACGGAGGCGTTCCCGAACGGCGAGGTCGTCGTCCCCGGCCTGACGTACACGCCGGGCACCCCGCTCAACGTGCACGTCCAGGTCTTCGGCACCGGGACGACGCAGGTGCGGGCGACGGTCTGGGCGACCGGGACCGAGCCGGTGACCCCGTCGATGACCCGCACCGACGCGACCGCCGCGCTGCAGGCACTGGGCGGCGTGGGGCTCACCGTGCACCGGCCGACCGGGACCACGGCCACGACCGCCGTCCGGTTCAGCACGTTCACGGTCACGCCGGTCGCCTGACCCGCACGACCACCCCTTCCGGGGGACCGGCGGCCTACGGCCCCCCGGAAGGGGGGGGCGACGCCCGAGCGTCCCCCGGCCCGCAGCCGCGCGCTGAGAGGATCACGGCATGACGCACGGGCTCGGGGGACTGGTGCGCCTGCTGCGGCGCCCGGCGAGCGGAGCCGTGGCCGGGCAGGTCACCCAGGCGCTGGCCGGACTGGTGCTCCAGGTGGGCGCGGCGCGCTTCCTCGGTGCGGCCGGCCTGGCCACCTTCGCCCTCGTCTACGGGCTCGTCGTGCTGGTCACCGCCGTCGCCAGCGGCATGGTCGGGGACTCCCTGACCGTCCTGGACCGGACGGCTCCCCGGATCCGGGCGGCCCTGCACGTCTGGTCGGTCCTGGTGGCCGGCGGAGCGGGACTCCTCGGTGGTCTCGCCGCCGCGGTCACCGGTGTCTTTCCCGGCTGGGCGGCCGCCGTCCTCGGGCTGGCCGTGGTCGCGTTCGTCCTCGAGGACACCCTGCGCCGGCTGCTGATGGCCAACGGGCGGTACTGGTCGCTCCCCGCCGTGGACATGACCAGCCTGGTCGTCGCCCTGGCGACGCTCGTTCTCTGCCGGGCCGCGGGGGACCTGACGCTCGCCTCCTTCATGCTGGCTCTGCTCGCCGGCCAGACCGCGGCGGGGATCGTCGCGTGGTGGCGGGCGCCTGCGGCGGACCGGCCGCGGGGACCGTGGCGGGCGCCCGACCTGGGCGCGGTGTGGTCCTTCGGGATCTGGCGGGCAGCCGCGCAGACCATCCGTCCGGGACTGCTCACGGGTCTGCGACTGGTCGTCGTCGCCGCTGTGGGAGCGGCCGCCTACGGACCGATCGAGGCCGCCCGCGTGTACACGGCGCCCACGCTCACCGTCGTCGCAGGCCTGGGCTCGTTCCTGCTGCCGCACTACGTCGCCATGGCACGGGCCTCGGCGCACGACCGCCCGGTGACCAGGGCCCTGCGCTCGGCCGACCGGGTGGCGCTCGGCCTGGCCGGCACGGTCGCGGTGATCTCCCTGGTCGCGGTCCTCCTGCAGCCGGTGGTCGAGCCGCTGCTGACCGGTGGGGACTACCCGATGCCGGTCCTGGCCGTGGCGGGCTGGGGCGCCTACGCGGTCGCCGGGGCGATCCTGCTGCCGTACTCCGGCGTCGCGACCGTCCAGCGTCGCCAGCGCCGGGTGCTGGGCTTCCGGCTGCTGGAGTTCGTGGCGCTCGGTGCGGTCGCGCTGCTGGTGTTCACCGTCGACGGCGGGGAGGCGTGGGCCCCGCTCGCGCTGGCGGTCGGGCCGCTGCTGGCGGCGGTCGCCGTCCGCCAGGCCGTGCTCCGGCCGCTGGTGCGGCAGGAGCACGGAGCTCCCCGGGCGCCCGTCGGCGTCTGACTCTCAGCCGGCGGTCGCGATCTGCTCGGCCACCGCGGACCGGATCCGGCCGACGACCTCGGGCCAGCTGGGCACGTGCACCTCCGGGCTCGCGCTGGGCGGCCCGGCCAGTTCGGCGCGGACGGCGGCGGCGATGGCGGTGGTGTCGTACGGGTCGAAGAAGACCGCGTCCGGCGCCAGCTCACGGAAGGCCGGGATGTCGCTGAGCACCATGGGCGCTCCGCAGATCGCCGCCTCCACGACCGGCAGTCCGAACCCCTCGTCCAGCGAGGGGAACACGAACAGCCGGCTCTGCTCGTAGAGCCAGCGCAAGGACCCGTCGCTCACCCCACCGACGAATCGGAACCGGCGGTCGGCGGGATCGATGCGGGCGATCGCCAGGCCGTCGGGTTCGCCCACGACCACCAGCGGGAAGTCGTCGTTCACCAGGTCGTGGTCGCGCAGCGCGTCGATCAGCCGGTTGACGTTCTTGCGGGCGTTCAGCCGCCCGACGCAGAGCAGGAACCGGCCCGGGGTCAGGCCCAGGTCGGGATCGGCCGACACCGCCGCCGCGAAGCTCTCGGGCACGCTCAGCCCGACCGGCCGGACCTTGCCCGCCAGGCGCGGGCGGGTGCGGGCGATGCGGTCGGCCTCGGCGCGGGTCGAGGTCAGGACGACGTCGGCGAACCGGGCCGACCACGGCATCCCGGCGAAGTACATCCGCTCGCTGCGGGTGAAGAACTCCGGGTGCTCCTCGAACATCAGGTCGTGGATGAACGTGGCGCGCACCGCGCGGGAACGCAGCGGCGTGTAGTTCTGCGCGAGGACGACGTCGACGTCGTCCAGCGAGCCCATCTCGGTCATGGCGGCCACCCCGTGCGGGGAGCGCCGCACGGTCCGCAGTTCGACCGGCAGGCCGCTCAAGAGGGCGGCCACCTGGTCCCTCTCGCGGCGCGGCACAGCAACCACCAGCTCGTCGTCCGGCCAGCCGGCCGACCACGTGCGCAGGAAGGAATCGACGACCCGGCGCCCGGATGGCGGCCCGTCCACCAGCCAGTAACCGTCGAAGAGCACCCTCACTGGCCGTCCTCCCGTTCCGGCCACCCGCGGCGGTCCACGGGGGGCAGGGTAACGATGCAGGCGGGGAACGCCCCCTCATCACTGCCTGCGCCCGTACCATGACGCGCCATGACCACTGCTGCGACGCTGCAGGTCGGCGCGCGGAGGCCGGCCGGGCAGGGTGCCGTCGTCCGGCTCATCGTCGTGCTGCTGCTCGTCGCCTGCACGGTGGGCTGGCGGCGGGGTCAGTACTTCGCCGGATCCCTGGACCCCGTCGTGGTGGCCAAGGGCGGGCTGAGCGGGCTGGCGCTGGCGCTGGCGTTCTTCGCCGCCCAGTCCGGCACCCGGCGGCGCCTGGGCACCGGCTCGGTGTGGGTGATCGGTGCGATCCTCGGCAGCTCGGTGTTCGGCGCGCTCGTGCACGGCACTCTCATGGCCAGCGGCCTGGTGGCGGTGCGCGTCGCGGTGCTCGCCGCCGCCGTCTTCTTCCTGCTCCGCGCCTCAGGGGTCCACGAGGCCTTCTCCTCCCTCGCCCTGGCCTGCGGTGGTGTGGGGCTCGTGGCGGCGCTCACCGGGCTCCCCAGCGCCGCCTCCGGGCGCCTGGCCGGCGGGATACCGCCGCTGAGCCCGAACGAGCTGGCCCTGCTGGCCGGGATCGTCGTCGTCTTCGTCGCCTGGCGCACCGTCATGGGTGAGCTGACCTGGCGGCTGGGCGCCTCCGGGGTGATCGCGCTCGGCATCGTCTGGGCGACCGGCTCCCGGACGGCGCTGCTCATGCTGCTCGCCGCTCTCGCGGTGATGGCGCTGCACCTCCGCCGGGCGCGGGTCGGGCTGGTCGTCGGCGCGCTGGTGCTCACTGGGGTCGGCGCGATCGCGGCCCTGACCACCGGGGTCCTCAGCGGGTTCCTGGAGCGCGACGGTGCCGGGGTGAGCACGCTGGAATCCCGGTTCGTCGCCTGGGACGCGGCGACCACCTGGGCGGACTCGCTGTGGCAGCTGGTGTTCGGCGGCGGGCTCTCGGTCAAGATCATCCAGGTCCAGGGCCAGTGGTGGAACGAGCAGCCGCTGGACAGCAGCTGGGTGTCCCTGCTCGTGCAGACCGGCGTCCTCGGCCTGGTGGTCTCCGCCGGCTGGGTGATCTGGGTCCTGCGCGGCGTGCTCCGGGCGCCGCTCGCCCACCGGGCCCTCTTCCTGGGGCTGTGGGTGTTCCTCGTCGGCCGCAGCTTCGTGGAGAGCGGCCTGTTCGACGCGACGCCGGCCTTCCTCGGCTTCTTCGCCCTGTCGTTGCTGGCGGAGGGCGGCACCCGGGCGCGGCTGCGCGAGGAGGCGCGGCCCGCGCCCGCACGGACGGTGCCGCGCCGCCCGGTCGACGGGCCGACCCCGCTGCCGGCGCCGGTGGTGCCGCAGACGGCCCTCGTCGTGCGGGACCAGTCCTGATCGGTCCGCTCGGGGGCCCGGGGGAGCGCCGGTAGGTCAGCGGCCGCGCCGCTGGATCGCCGTCCCCTTGTGCTTGGTGTCCGGGATGTCGGGACGGCCTCCGTCGCCATTGGCGGCGACCGGGGCCCCGTTGCCGGCCAGGGTCGGCTCCTCGAGGTCCACCAGACGCGCGGTGGCGGCGGGGTCCGTGGTGGTCCGCAGCTCCGCCGGCAGCGAGGGAAGGGGTGCCGCGGCAGCGGGCGCCGTGGCGCCGACGGGGGCGGCCGGACGGCGGAGGCGGCCGGTGAGGACGACGGCGAGCGGCGTGATCCCGGCGTTGCTCAGGATGCCGCGGACCTCGTGGAGCTCCGCCTCGTCGACCCGGCCGCGCGGCAGCACGATCACCACCCCGTCGTAGCGGGAGGCGACGTCGCGCCAGAAGCGCAGCGGTGCCAGCGGGTCGGTGATCTCCAGCCGGACGTGCGGGCGCTCGTCCATGAGCGGTGCGCCGGCCAAACCGGTACCGGTCACGGTGGTCGGCATCTCCCGGCCGCGGAGCTCGACGGCGACCTCGTCGGCGAGCGCGCGGGCGGCCCGCAGCTCGTCCGGCGAGGGGGAGAGGATCGCGACCCGGATCGGCCGCTCCTCGGCAGCGAGCTCCAGGCGCCGGGCCAGGGCAGCGGCCGGCCGGCCGGTGAGGGCGCTCTTCCGGGCGCGCCCGCGACGGGGCGCGAGCAGGTCGATGTGCTCGTCCTCGCCCCAGACGCGGCGGACGGCGTCCTCGCTGTAGAGGCGCGTATCCAGCCGGCTGCGCACGACGGCCGCTGCGAGACCGACGAAGAGCCCGGCGATCAGGCCCAGCCCGAGCACGTACAGGCCCACCGGGGCGACCGCCCGCGTAGGCACCGTGGCCGGGTCGTTGACGGTGAGGGTGACGGGCCGGTTGCCCGACGCCGGCGTCTCGAGTTCCTCGACGACCTCGGCGAGCTGCTCGGCGACGGCGTTGGAGATCGCCGCGGCCTCCTCGGCGTCGGTGCCGGTGGTCGTGACCTGGACCTGTGAGGTGTCGACCGGGTTGTCGGCCGAGACGCGGGCGCGGAGCTCGGCGGAGGTCTCGTCGAGGCCGAGGCGCTCGATCACCGGGCCGAGCACGGCCTGGCTCACCGCGACGGCCGGGTAGCTCTTGGCCCGCTGGTTGACGAACTGCGCGCTGTTGGAGATCGAGGGCGATGCCGACACGAAGACCCGTGCCGTCGCCTCGTAGGTCCGGGGGGTCAGCTGCAGGACCACTGCGGCCACCAGGAGGGCGATCGCCGTACAGCCGACCCAGATCCGCCAGTGGCGCCTGAGCACGGCGAGGTACTCGGTGAGTTCCATGTCCGTCCCTGTCGCTGCGCCGCCGCACCGTGCCGACGGCACACGGGCGGGGGCAGCTGGTCCGAGGCCGGCACCCCGCTGTCCGTGAGCCTCTCGACTGCGAATGGTAGTCGGCGGCCCGGTGACTGCCCGTCGTGACAGGGGCCACGTCACTCGATTGGGCAGGTCAGGAGGACGGCCTCGAGGAGGCTCCCGCCGGTCGTGCCCGCCCAAAGGGATGAAAGAGGGCACGAAGGTCACCGTGCGTGACGCTTCTCCGGTAGCTTTCCGCCGCCACACAGAACGGTCGAGCGCCAGGGACGTCGCCCGGCATCACTGACAGTAACGATGAGTGTGCGCCGCGTCGACAGTTGACCCGGCGCACGGCTAGGGGGGCATCACACATGACGGTGATCGGATACGCGCCGGGGGCCTACGACCTGTTTCACATCGGCCACCTGAACATCCTCAAGCACGCCGCAGAGCACTGCGACCACCTGATCGCGGGGGTCGTCT
>JAOPUS010000330.1 GCA_025963345.1 Blastococcus sp.
CGATCCAGGGCCAGGACTTCTTCTTCCGCAAGATCGTCAAGGACGGCGGTGTCGCGCTGACCTGGCTGGCGAGCCAGATCCAGGCCACGATCGAGGCCGAGGTCGGCAACGGGCGGCTCAAGGAGGAACGGGCGCTGCTGGCTGCTGCTCTCGCCGACGTCCAGGGCATGCTGACGGCGATGTTCGGTCACCTGACCGAGGCGCAGCAGGACATGTCGGCGCTCTACAAGGTCGGCCAGAACACCAGCCGCCTGCTGCTCGGCGTGGGTGACCTGGTCACCGCCTGGCTGCTCGTCCGTCAGTCGGAGGTCGCCCTGGCCGCGCTGTCCGGCGAGGTCAGCGAGAAGGACCGGTTCTTCTACGAGGGCAAGCTCGCCGCCACCCGCTTCTTCACCTCGCAGGTGCTGCCGCGGCTGACCTCGGACCGTCTGATCGTCGAGAACACCGACAACGCGCTGATGGAGGTCGACGAGGCCGCGTTCTGAGCCTTGCTCCACCGTCCGACGGCCGCCGCCCCGCTCCGGGGTGGCGGCCGTCGCGGTTTCGCCGTCCGGACGCCGGGCATGGGCTCCGGTGATCACGACCCGCACATCGAGGAGCGCACATGACCGAGCCCGATAGCACCGGCTACCAGGACTCCCCCGACACGACCGACCCGGCCGGCGCACCGGTGACCGACGGCACGGAGGCCGCCGCCACGCTCACGACCGACGACGACGCCCAGAGCGACGACGGCATCGTCCGGCCGGGCAACGAAGCCGACTGACTCAGGCGCTCATGCCCCCGTCGACCACGAGGGTGCTGCCCGTGGTGAAGCTGCTCTGGTCGGAGGCCAGGTAGAGCACCGACTTCGCGATCTCCTCCGGGCGGGCGTGCCGGCCCAGCGGGATCTGCTGGTCGAAGAACGCCGTGGCGTCGGTGCCCAGGACGGGCGTGAGCCGCTCCTCGATCCCGGCCTGGAACTCGTTGGCCACCGGCCCGGGGTGGATCGTGTTGACCCGGATGCGGCGGGGCGCCGCCTCCTTGGCCACCGACCGCATCAGCCCGACCTGTGCGTGCTTGGCCGCGACGTAGGCGCTCACCCCCGGATCCGCGCGCAGCCCGGCCACGCTGGAGACGATCACCACGCTGCCGCCGTCGCTGAGGACCCGTAGGCCGTGCTTGCAGGCGAGGAAGACCCCGCGCACGTGCACAGCGAGCGTGCGGTCGAACTCATCGGTGTCGAACTCGGTGATCGGGGCCGCTGACGCCGGCGTCCCCGCGTTCGCCACGATCACGTCGAGCCGGCCGTGCCGGTCGATCACGGTGTCCATCGCGGCGGCGACGTCGGCCTCGACGGTGGCGTCCCCGGCGACGGTCGAGACGTTCACGTCGTCGAGCGAGGCCTGCGCCGTCTTCAGGGCGTCGGCGTTGCGATCGGCCAGGACGACGCGGGCGCCCTCCTTGAGGAAGAGCTTCGCCGTGGCGAGCCCGAGGCTCCCGCCGCCACCGGTGACGAGAGCGACCTTGCCCTCCAGCAGGTTCCGTCGGTCGGCGTCGGGCACGCGCATCGAAAGGACCTCCGCTGGTTCGTCATCGTGGGGCGGCTGGAGTGTGTCAGCCCGCCCGGCGCCGGGTCGCGCAGCGACGACTTCCGGGCGCCCCGCGGCGACCGCCGCGGGGCGCCCGGAACCAGGTCGTCGGACCGGGTCAGACCAGCTGCCGCTCGGCCTTCGGGACGACGGCGTGGTCCGCGGCGAGGTCGCGGCTGCGGGTCTCGCCGTAGGAGAGGACCGCCACGACCGTGATGACCGCGCAGGCGAGCAGGTACAGCGACACCCGGGTGGGGTTGGGGTCCTCGAAGCTGCCCAGGAGGGCGAGGGCGATGAGGGGAGCCGGCGCACCGGCGACCAGTGACGCCAGCTGGGAGCCGATCCCGACGCCCGTGTAGCGGGACTTGGTACCGAACAGCTCGGCGAAGAAGGCCGCCTGCGGGCCGTACATCGCGCCGTGGAACAGCAGCCCGACCGTGATCGCGAAGACGCTGAGCCAGAAGTTGTCCGCGTCGAGCAGCCCGAAGAGCGCGAACGCCCACACGCCGATGCCGACGGCGCCGAACAGGTACACCGGCCTGCGGCCGATCCGGTCGGACAGCGCGCCCCACAACGGGATGGTGATCAGGTGCACCGCGGAGGCGATGACGAGCGCGTTGAGCGTGAAGGAGGACGGCGCCCCCTGGGCCTTGGTCAGGTAGGTGAGGCTGAAGACGGTGAGCAGATAGAACGAGACGTTCTCCGCGATGCGCGCGCCCATCGCGACGAGCACCTCGCGCTTGTAGTGGCCCAGCACGGTGAGGATCGGCGCCTTCTCGGCCACGCCGGTCTCAGCGGCCTTCTCGGCCGCGACCCGCTGCGCCTCGAGGAAGACCGGCGACTCGGTGACCGCGAGGCGGACGAACATCCCGACGATGATCAGCACGGCCGAGAGCAGGAACGGGATGCGCCAGCCCCACGAGGCGAACGCGTCGTCGGACTGGAAGGCGGCCAGCAGGGCCAGGACGCCGGTCGCCAGCAGGTTGCCCGCGGGGGCGCCGGCCTGCGGCCAGGAGGACCAGAAGCCGCGGTTCTCCGGCTTGCCGTGCTCGGAGACGAGCAGGACGGCACCGCCCCACTCGCCACCGAGCGCGAAGCCCTGGATGAGCCGGAGGGTCACCAGCAGGATGGGAGCGAGCACACCGACGGTCCCGAAGGTGGGCAGAAGGCCGATCGCGAAGGTGGCCCCGCCCATCATGAGCAGGGAGATGACCAGCAGCTTCTTCCGGCCGATCCGGTCACCGAAGTGGCCGAAGACGAGGGCCCCGATGGGCCGGGCCGCGAAGCCGACGGCGTAGGTGCCGAAGGACAGGAGCGTGCCGGCGAAGTCTGACTGCTCCGGGAAGAACAGCTTCGGGAAGACCAGGGCCGCGGCCGAGCCGTACAGGAAGAAGTCGTACCACTCGACCGTGGTGCCGATGATGCTGGCGCCCACGACACGGCCGAAGCCGCCTCGGGGCTGCGCAGGTGCGGACATGGATGATCTCCTCGTCGACGAACAGGGGGTCGTTGCCGACGACGCTATGACCCGCCATACCCCGTCACCATGTGCCGTTGGCCCTCGATCGTGACGGCGGTCATGTGGTGCGGCCCCATGTGCCGGCCCCCTTCACGCTGGGACGTCACGCCGGTGGTCGTGCGCCCGGCCTCCGCCTGTCATGTGGTTGCGCTCCACAGAGCGAGGCTCCACTGTGTGGCCGGCATCCGTGGGGACACAGGCGATCGCCGTCTACCGTCGCCACCATGGCGGCTACCGGACCCCTCCTCGGACGACGCGCGCTCATCACCGGCGGGGGGTCGGGCATCGGCCGGGCCTGCGCCGTGCGCCTGGCCGACGCGGGCGCCGACATCGTGGTGGTCGACCGCGACGCCGAGGCGGCCAAGACCGTCGCCGCGCAGGTGGGCGGCACGGCGGTCGCCGTCGACCTTTCCGATCTGGCCGCCGTCGACGGACTGGACGTCGCCGTCGACATCCTGGTCAACAACGCCGGCCTCCAGCACGTGGCCCCCCTGCACGAGTTCCCCGTCGACCGGTTCTCCTACATCCTGCGGCTGATGCTGGAGGCCCCCTTCCGGTTGGTCCGCGGCGCCCTGCCGCACATGTACGAGCGCGGATGGGGCCGGGTGGTGAACATCAGCTCGATCCACGGCCTGCGCGCGTCGGCCTTCAAGTCCGCCTACGTGACGGCGAAGCACGGTCTGGAAGGGCTGTCCAAGGTCATCGCGCTCGAGGGGGCGGAGCACGGCGTCACCTCGAACTGCGTGAACCCGGCCTACGTGCGGACGCCGTTGGTGGAGGGCCAGATCGCCGACCAGGCCAAGGCCCACGGCCTGTCGGAGGACCAGGTCGTCGAGCAGGTCATGCTGGCCCCGGCGGCGGTGAAGCGGCTCATCGAGCCGTCCGAGGTCGCCGAGGCCGTGGCCTATCTCTGCTCCCCCGCCGCCGCCTCGGTCACCGGCACCTCGCTGGTCATGGACGGCGGGTGGAGCGCACATTGACCGCGCGACCGGCAAGAATGCCGGTCGTGACCCGATCCCCGGCCGTTTCCTCAGCCGGCGACGGCCCACGGCCGGCGTCCGCCCGGGCGCCCGAGTACTTCGAGCTCCTGCTCGAGGAGGCCGCGGCGATCGAGTACGAACGGCCACTGGTCCGCGCGCGGGCGGCCGGTGCGGACGGTGCCGAGCTCGCCGAGCTCGAACGCGTCAAGCTCCTGGCCCTGGAGGTCCGTGAGGCGTTCGCCGCCCGCCGGCGCCGGGAGTCGGAGCTGTCGGCGCTGTTCGACACCGCCAGCGACCTCGCCGCCCTGCGGGGCGTGGACTCGGTGCTCACCGCGATCGTCCGCCGCGCCCGCCAGCTGCTGGGGACGGCCGTCTCGTACCTGACCCTCAACGACCCCCCGGCCGGCGACACCTACATGCGGGTGACCGACGGTTCGGTGTCGGCCCGCTTCCAGGCGCTGCGGCTGCCGATGGGTGCCGGCCTCGGCGGCCTGGTCGCCCAGACGGCGGCGCCCTACGCCACGGCCAGTTACTTCGACGACGCCCGGTTCCGGCACACCAGCGAGATCAACGACGGCGTGAACGACGAGGGGCTCGTCGCCATCCTCGGGGTGCCGCTGATCCGCGGTTCCCAGGTGATCGGCGTCCTCTTCGCCGCCGACCGGACCGAGCGCACCTTCGACCGGTCGGAGGTGGCGTTGCTCGGCTCGCTGGCGGCGCACGCGGCCATCGCCCTGGACAACGCCCGGCTCCTCGAGGAGACGCGGGCCGCGCTCGACGAGCTGTCGGCGGCCAGCCGCGAACTGCGCGCCCACACGGCCTCGGTGGAGCGGGCGGCCGGTGCGCACGACCGGTTCATCGACGTCGTCCTCCGGGGTGGCGGGGTGGAGGACGTAGCGGCTGCCGTGACCGAGGCCCTGGGCGGCAGCATCACCGTGCTCGACGAGGAGGGCCGGGTGACGCCGTCCGGCGCGCCCGGCCTGCCCCCGGACCCGGCCGGTGCGCTGACCCTGGCCCGCTCGACGGGGCGGACGGTGCGCGACGGCGACTGGTGGACCGCCGCGGTGACGGTCGACAGCGAGCTGCTGGGCGGCCTCGTGCTCCACCGCGACGACGAGCTGTCGGACGCCGACCAGCGCATCCTCGAGCGTGCGGCCCTCGTCACCGCCCTCCTGCTCCTCATCCGCCGCACCGCCGGCGAGGCCGAGAACCGGGTCCGTGGCGAACTGCTGGAGGAGCTGCTGAGCGCGCCGGTGCGGGATGCGGACGGGCTCCGCGAGCGGGCCCGCCAGCTGGGCGCCGACCTCGACCGCCCGCACGCCGTCGTCGTCGCGCGGGTGGAGGAAGGGGGCCGGGCGCGGGCGCTCTCCGCTGCGACGCATCTGGCCGTCACCCGGGGCGGCCTGGCCGGGACCCACGACGGCTGCGTGGTGCTCTGCCTCCCCGACCTGGCCGCCGGCGTCGCGGCGAGCACGGTGGGCCGCGAGCTCGGCAACGCGGTCTCGGGCCCGGTGACGGTCGGCGCCGCAGGACCGGCCCGCGGACCCGGTGCGATGGCGGCGACGCACGCGGAGGCGGCCCGCTGCGCCGCGACGCTCCTCGCCCTCGGACGGACCGGGGACTCGGCGAGCGCCGAGGAGCTCGGCTTCTTCGGCCTGCTCGTCGGCGACGGCCGGGACGTGCGCGGGTTCGTCGACGCCACCCTGGCGCCCGTGCTCGAGTACGACGCCAGGCGGGGCACGGAGCTGGTGGCCACCCTGCAGGCCTTCTTCGACGCCGGAGCCTCCCCCGCCCGTGCCGCCGAGGCGCTGCAGGTGCACGTGAACACGGTGACCCAGCGGCTGGAACGGGTGAGCCGGCTGATCGGCAAGGAGTGGTCGTCGCCGGGGCGGGCGCTGGAGGTCCACCTCGCACTGCGGCTGCACCGGCTCGCCGGCGCCGTCCCCGACTGAGTGCCTCCTACGCTGGGCCGGTGACGCCGGCGCTCGCCCCCTCCGTGCTCCCGCACGAGGAGTGGACGGCACTGGCCGCCGCCCACGCGGCGCGGATCGACCGATGGACGGCGCCGCACCGGGAACGCCGCCGTCGTGGCCAGACGCACCCGGTCCTGGACTTCCTGTTCACCTACTACTCGGAGACACCGGGCCGGCTGCGCCGCTGGCATCCCGGCCCGCAGGTGGCTCTCGCCGCGTCGTCCAGCGGTCCCGCGCCGCACGCCGGCTCGCGCTGGTACGCGGTCGACCCCGACGGCACCGTGCAGCTCGACGTCCGGGCGTTCCTCGCGGACCGCGGCGACACCGTCCGCTTCGTCCGACGGCTCCTGGCGGCCACGGCATCACGCCCGGCGTTCAGCGGCTGCTTCGGCCTGCACGAGTGGGCGATGGTCTACCGGGACCGGGACACCCGGCACGCGGTCCCGCTCCGGCTGGGACGCGACGGCACGGACTCCGTCGTCGAGGCGCACCAGATCCGGTGCACGCACTTCGACGCCTTCCGGTTCTTCACGCCGCCTGCCGCGGGGCTCAACCGGCTGCAGCCGACCCGGGAGACCCAGCCGGACCTGGAGCAGCCCGGCTGTCTGCACGCCGGCATGGATCTCTACAAATGGGCGTACAAGCTCAGCCCGGCGACTCCCGGCGAGCTCGTCGCCGACTGCTTCGAGCTGGCCGTCGAGATCCGTGAGCTGGACATGCGGGCCTCGCCGTACGACCTGGCAGCCCACGGCTACCCGCCGGTCGCGATCGAGACGCCGGAGGGCAAGGCCGCCTACGTCGCCGCGCAGCGGAGCTTCGCCGAGCGCGGCGCCGTCCTCCGGACCCGTCTGATCGACGTCTGCGACGGGCTGCTCGCGGCGGGCTGACAGCTCGGACCGCCGGTTCGGATCGGCGTCACCCCACCCGGGCTCAACGTTGTCCGGATTCGTGCCGATATTGCCGGCGAGGGCGTGCCCGACCGTGCACGCCAGACGTCAGAGGAGAGGGACGCCCCGCGTCCCGTCCCGGATGCAGGAGAGACCCATGATCACCGGCCGGCGAACCGCGTTCCTGATCGGCGCTGCCGTCGCGTCGCTGGCCGGCTGCGCGTCCCCGCTTGCCGACGTCCCCGACGTCCAAGGGGCCGCCGTGGGCGAGGCTGTCGCCCAGTTGCAGGCGGACGGTTTCGGCACCAGCTACGCGGAGGGCCGCGAGCCGAGCGAGAAGATGGCTGACCGCTGGATCGTCAGCTCGCAGCGACCGGAGGCGGGAAAGAACCAGGTCGGGGCGACCGTGGAGCTCCGTGTCACGAGCGTTCTCGAGATGGCCGCTGACCGTTGCCAGGTCGACGGGGTCGTGGGGGACGACGGCTCGTCCGTGGAGCTCGACATGAAGGGCGATGACTACAACAGCGGAACCCTGACCTTCACGAGCGTCGCCTGCGTCCTGGACGAGCTCGGCATCCCGGATTCGGTGATGTCGAAGATGGACTCGACGCGATCGATCGACGGGCGCCAGACCGAGGACTGGGACGGCATCGAGGCGAACTGGACCTACCACCCGGACGACGGCCTCGACGTGATCCTCGAGCTGAAGGGCTGACCCCCGGCGACACGGCCTCCGGGCCGCAGCTGATCGTCGAGGGAACGGACGACGTACCGTCGCGGGGTGACCTCCACGCGGACCGGCCGCTGGGTGCGGCTCGACGGAACGACCAACATGCGCGACCTCGGCGGTCTGCCGACGGCCGACGGCGCGCGCACGGTTCCGGGGCGGATCCTGCGCAGCGACAACCTGCAGACCCTCAGTCCGAACGACGTCCGGCGGCTGGTCGGGGAGTTCGGCCTGCGAGAGGTGATCGACCTCCGCACGACCGCCGAGGTCCTGCTCGAGGGCCGCGGCCCGTTGCGCGAGGTCCCGGAGGTCACCCACCGGCACTTCAGCCTGCTGCCCGAGCGTGGGCACCACACCGACGTGTTCGCGGTGGAGGAGGACGACCCGCTGGACCTGCCGTCCGGCTGGGTGGAGTCCCTCCTGCCCCGCCAGACCGCCGCCCACGACGAGGGCGAGCCGCCCGCCGTCCGCTCCTACCTCAGCTACCTCGCCGACCGGGGCGACCACGTCGTGGGCGCGCTGCGCGCCCTGACCGTCGCGGAGCCGGGCGCGTCGGTCGTGCACTGCGCGGCGGGAAAGGACCGCACCGGAGTGGTCGTGGCGCTCGCGCTGGCGGTGGCCGAGGTCCCGCACCAGGAGATCGTCGCCGACTACGCCATGACCGCGGAGGTGATCGAGGCGCTGGTGGCCAAGCTCGCGGCCTCACCCACCTACGCCGAGGACATGGAGCGGCGCGACATCGCCAGCCACACCCCGCGCGCCGCGACGATGGACCGGGTGCTCACCCTTCTCGACGAGCGGTTCGGCGGGCCGGTGGGCTGGCTGGAGACGCACGGCTTCGGCGCCGACGAGCGGGCCGCGCTCCGGTCGCGGCTGCGCGACTGAGCCGGCGCCCCGGATCGGCGGGGCCGAGTCAGCCTCGGGGCGAAGTCAGCTCGAGGTGCGGACGGAACGTCGTCCGTGCTGCTTGTGCCGGTACATGGCCGCATCGGCCTGCCGGAGCAGCAGATCGGCCGACTGGACGGCCCCGGTGACCTGCACGGCCACGCCGACACTGGTGCCGACGGTGACCAGGGTCCCCTCCAGGCGGAAGGGCTCGATGAAGCAGCCGGCCACCCGGTCGGCGAGCCCGCGCGCGTCGTCGGGGTCGATCAGGCCGGGCAGGATGATCGCGAACTCGTCACCGCTGAGCCGGCCGACCGTGTCTCCGGGGCGGACGGCGCTCCGCAGGCGCGCGGCCACCTGACGCAACAGCTCGTCGCCGGCGGCGTGACCGAGGGTGTCGTTGACCTGCTTGAACCGGTCGAGGTCGCAGAACAGCACACCGAGGTGTGCGCCGTCGCGGGCCTCGGGGATGGCCGACTCGAGCTGCTCGAGGAACAGCGTCCGGTTGGGCAGGCCGGTGAGGGAGTCGTGGGTCGCCTGGTGCCGGACGGTCGCCAGCAGGCGGGCCTTCTGCAGGGCCGTGGTGGCCTGGTCGCCGACGCCGCGCAGGCGGGCGACGACGTCGCCGTCGAGCGTCTTCGGTGCCTCGCCGGCACCCCAGCCGGCGGTCGCGACGCCCAGAAAGGTCGCGTCGGCGAGCAGCGGCACGGCCACGACGTCCTCGGTGCCGATGCCGCGCAGCAGCGTCTGGAGCGCGGGGCTGCTCGTCGCGCTGCTGATGATCCGGGGCTCCCGGTCGGTGAGCATGCCTACCAGCTCCGGCACGTCCTCCGCCCGCAGCATCGTCGTCTGGATGAGGTCGGTGCCCGTGTCGCTGAGGCCCACCGACGAATGCGTCTGCAGCGATCCGCTGGCGGCGTCCCACATCAGGATCCCGGCGCTGGTGCAGCCGACGATGCGGGGCAGCGCCTCGCTGACGACGGCGGTGACCGCGCCCGAGTCGGTCGCAGCGGACAGCTCGTGGGCAAGGGCGAGCAGGGCACCTGCGCGCTCGGCCTCCTGGCGGGCGCCTTCCAGCGCGATGATCAGGTCGAGAGCGGCAGCGGCATGGCCGGCATAGGCCGCGAGCAGCGCCACCTCGTCGCCCATCACCCCCTCGCCGGTCGGGTAGATGGCAGCGAGCCGCCCGTGCGAACGGCGCGCGGAGGCGACCTCCACGGCCACCGCGTGCGGGCCGAGGTCCGCACCGGCGAGGAGTGCGGCGGCGAGCGCCGGGACCTCGTCCGGATCCAGGCCGGCGCTGTGCACGAGCGGCGCGCCCCCGCCCGGTCCCTCGACAGCCAGCAGGTAGGCCGGCGCGAGCACGGCCTCGGCCGCGCGGGCGATGATCCGTTCCAGCGCGGTGTCCACGTCGTCACTGCCCACGAGTTCCGTGGAGGCCGACTGCAGGGTGCGCAACTGCCCGCGCAGCGCCGTCAGCTCCAGGTCCCTGGCGCGTCCGTCGCGGCGGCGGCCGGGCAAGCGGCTCCGCCGGTCCCAGGTCAGGCGGTAGAGACAGGACGGCGCACCGTCGGACTCGCACTCGTCGTGCTCGATCTCCGCGGGCGGCAGCCCGAAGACCGTGGGCACCGTGGTGAGCAGCCCCTGGGCGTAGATGCAGTCCAGCCGGGAGTGCTCGAAGCCCGGGTGCAGGGTGAACCGGATGGTGGCCGAGGTGGCCCTCGACTCGATGATCTCCATCGTGGACGTCGTGCTGAACTTGGCGACGGCGCGCGGTAGCTGCCGGAAGACCTGCCGCGGCGTGCCCATGGCGCGCAGGAGGATCACGATCGAGTGCGCCAGCCCGGTCTGGAGGGCCGCGGCGCCGACGTGGAACATCAGACGGGGGTCGCCGACGACCTCGGTGGCGGCCTCGAACAGTCGGATGCGGGTCTCGTAGCTCCACCAGATGGCCTGGTCCTCGAGCTGATCGGCGGTATAGGGGACGCCGGCCTGTTCCAGGGCCCGCGCGACGGCGTCCTCACCGGAGACGGCGCGGACGTAGCGGAGCAGGCCGCCGGTGGTCGCACCGGAGGTTTCGCGGGCCTCGCCCGGGGACGGCGCGGTCATCGCCCGCATCCCGTCAGCAGGTACGCCGAGGTCGCACCGGGGGTCCGCCGTGCGGCGGACGGCCCCGAGGCGGTCGACGTCCCTTCGTGGTGCACGTCTTTCTGAACGGCAGACATGCGGACGAACCTGAATCGGTCACCTCCTTGGAGGGACCCCCGCTCGAGTCCATGCGCGAACGCCTCGGTGGCCTTTCCGCCGCGCCCGTCCTGCGGCGCGCCACCGGAGGGAGTACTGCCGGAGGTGCCTACCCGTCGGGCCCTGATGGGACGGGGCAAGGGCCACGCCGTCGCGCACGCCCTGCACTGACGGCCCGATGATGCGCACGGCGCCGACATGCATACGACCCCGGCCTCCGGAAGGAGGTCGGGGTCGTGGTGTCGGCCGCGCCGCTCGGGGGCGGCGGCGGCTCAGCGGAAGGTCGGGCCGCTGTTCGCGAGCGTCAGGAGCTCGTCCCGCATCGCGGGACTGCTGCTGCGCGCGAGGGCGCGGTCGATCGCCCGCCGGGTACGCGCGGCCTGTCGACGCTGCCGCCAGCTGGACGTCACGCTGCTCATCGTTGGTGCCTTTCATCGAAGTAGACGCCTGCACCCTAGATAATGCAGGTAGACACCACTCTATTCCGATGAATCGCAGGCAGAACTCAAGCTAGGCCGTGTTTCCCTCACCCGCACGGGTGACGGTCGTCACGCGCCGACAGCCAGGACCTCGCGCACGACGGCCCGGGCCGCCGCCGGGTCGTCCTGCGCGAGCGCCGCCTCGGCGGCTCGGCGACAGGTGTCCAGGTCGACCGTCGCCAGCCGGGCCCCCACGCCCGCGACGGCCGACGCGGCGCAGGACAGCGAGGTGATGCCGAGGCCGACGAGCACGCAGGCCAGCAGCGGGTCGGCGGCCGCCTCCCCGCAGACACCGACGGGCTTGCCCGTGCGCCGGCCGGCCTCCGCCGTCATGGCGACCAGCATCAGCAGTGCGGGCTGCCAGGGATCGGTGAGATCGGCGAGATCGGCCGACAGCCGGTCCGCGGCCAGCGTGTACTGGGACAGGTCGTTGGTGCCGATCGACAGGAAGTCGACGTGCTCGAGCAGGCGCTCGGCATGCAGCGCTGCCGAAGGCACCTCGATCATGACGCCGGGCACCAGCCCCCGGGCACGGACGGTCGCCGCGAAGTCGGCCGCCTCCGGGACGGTCGCCACCATGGGCGCCATCACCCAGGGCGTCGAGCCGGTGCGCCGGGCGGCCTCCGCGACGGCGTCGAGCTGGCGCTCCAGCAGCCCGGGATCGCGGCGGGCGACCCGCAGGCCCCGGACGCCCAGGGCCGGGTTGGCCTCGTCCGGCGGGGTGGCGAAGGCGAGCGGCTTGTCCGAGCCCGCATCCAGGGTGCGGAGCACGACCTTCCGCCCGGCGAACGCCTCGAAGACCTCCGCGTAGCCGGCCGCCTGCTCCTCGACCGTGGGCTCCTGTGCCCGGCCGAGGAACGCCAGCTCGGTGCGCAGCAGGCCCACGCCCTCGGCGTGGGCGGCAACCGCGGCCCGGGCACCGGCGCCGTCCTGGACGTTCGCGAGCACCGGGACGGCGTGCCCGTCCCGGGTCCGCGCCGGCCCCGAGTAACCCGCGAGCCCCTCCGCCGCCAGCCGTGCGGCCTCGACCCGCAGCCCGGCGTCGGCGGCGTCGGGTTCGACGGTCACCGTGCCCGCGTCGCCGTCGAGCAGCACGGTGACGCCCGCGCGGATGTCGTCGAGCCCCTCCACCGCGACGACGCAGGGCAGCCCCAGCTGCCGGGCGATGATCGCGGTGTGGCTCGTCGTGCCCCCCAGGCGCGTCGCCAGGCCGATCACCCGCGCCGGGTCCAGCCCGGCGGTATCGGCAGGGGCCAGGTCGTCGGCGAGGAGTACCGACGGCACCTCGGGGCTCGGGATGCCCGGCTCGCCCTGGCCGGTGAGCTCGGCGACGATCCGATCCCGGACGTCGCGGACGTCGGGAACGCGCTCGGCCATCAGTCCGCCGAGGGCGGTGAACATGTCCACGAACTGCTGGGCCGCCTGGACCGTCGCCGCCGCGGCCGGGACGCCGAGGTCGATGCGCTGTTCGGCCGCCCCCCACAGCGCCCGGTCGCGCGCCAGCCCGGCGGTCGTGGACAGCACCTCGGCGCTCACCCCGGTTGCGCTGGCCGCCCGGGCGGCCAGCCGTGTGGCGACGAGTTCGGCCGCTGCGCGGAACAGCTCCTTCTCGGCGGCCCGCGCCTCCGCCGGGAGCTCGGGCTGCTCGCCGTCCGGAAGCCGGACGCCGGCCGACGGGCGGACGACGGGTCCCAGCGCCACCCCCGGGACCACGGGGGTCCCGGCGAGCACGAGCGGAACTGACGGGGCTGCGGGGGATACGAGACCGGACGCGGGACTCGACATCGGGGACCTCACTGACGCAAACGGGCGGGACTCGCGGTCGGGAACGGAGCCGAAAGGGCGACACTGTCGTCCTCCGGTGACCAGCGTCACGAATTTCTGTTGACTTGTCAACGGAACGGACGTAAAACAACACATACACAAGCCGGATACAACATATCCGGACACCAGCGGAGCTACCAGGAGGCGATCGTGCTCTATCCCGAAGAGCGGCAACAGGCCATCGCGAGCCTCGTCGCCGAGCGGGGTCGGCTGGCGGTCTCCGCCGTCGCCGAGGAGTTCGGGGTGACCACCGAGACCGTCCGGCGGGACCTCGCCGTCCTCGAGCGTTCGGGGATGCTGCGGAGGGTCCACGGCGGCGCCGTCCCCTCCGGGGCGCTCACCCTGGTGGAGCCAGGTCTCGCCGAGCGGCACGGCACGCGGAGCGAGGCCAAGCGGAAGATCGCCGCGGCCGCGCTCGACCTGCTCCCCGCCAACGACGGCAGCGTCATCCTCGACGGCGGGAGCACCACGGCCGCCCTGGCCGACGTCCTGCCACCGGACCGCCGCCTCTACGTCGCCACGAACTCGGTGCCCATCGCCGCGCGACTGTCCGCCTCCCCCGCCGTCACGCTGCACCTGCTGGGTGGACGGGTGCGCGGCATCACCCAGACCGCCGTCGGTGACGCGACGGTGCGGTCACTGCAGGACCTCCGCGTCGACGTGGTCTTCCTCGGTACCAACGGGGTCAGCGCCGGCCACGGATTCAGCACCCCCGACGAGGCCGAGGCGGCCACCAAGCGGGCGATGGTCCGCGCGGCACAGCGGGTGATCGTGCTGGGCGACAGCAGCAAGCTCGGCCGCGAGCACCTCGTGCGCTTCGCGACCGTCGAGGAGGTCGACGTGCTCGTCACCGACAGCGAGGCCGGTCCCGGCATCGTCGCAGAGCTGGAAACCATGGGGATCGAGGTCCTGGTCGCATGACCGACTCACCGGGCGGCCGCGTGGTCACCCTCACCGCCAACCCGAGCCTCGACCGGACTCTCGACCTGCCGGGCCTGCTCGTCGCGGGCGGGATCGTGCGGCTGGCCGGCAGTGCCACCGAACCGGGCGGCAAGGGCGTCAACGTGGCCCGCGCCATCGCGGCGGCCGGCGGGGACGTCGTGTCGGTGCTCCCGGCTGCGGCGTCCGACCCGATCGTGACGGCGCTGCACGCACTGGGCCTGGAGCTGGCCACCGTGCCGGTGCAGACCCCGGTGCGCACCAACTACACGCTCGTCGATCCCCAGGGCACGACGACGAAGCTGAACGAGCCCGGCGCCGTCCTGTCCGACGCGACCCGGGCCGCGCTGAGCGGCGTCCTGCACGGGCATGCCAAGGCCGGGCAGTGGGTGGTCCTCTCCGGTTCGCTGCCGCCGTCGGCGCCGGTCGACTGGTACGCGCAACTGGTCAGGTCGCTGCGGGACACCGGCGCCCGGGTGGCCGTCGACACGAGCGAGGCTCCCCTGCTCGCCCTGATGGCGGCCGGTCCCGAGGCGGCGCCGTACCTGCTCAAGCCGAACGCCGAGGAGCTCGCGCAGCTCGCCGGGGTCTCGGAGGAGGAGGTGCTGGCCGACCCCGCGGCGACCCTCGCCGCCGTGCGCACCCTGCACGAGCGCGGCGTCACGGAGGTGCTGCTGACCCTCGGCGGCGACGGGGCGCTGCTCTCGCACGCGGACGGTGAGGTGTGGTCGGCCCGGCCGCCGCAGGTCATCGTCCGCAGCACCGTCGGCGCGGGCGACTGCAGCCTCGCCGGCTATCTGCTCGCCGATCTGGCCGGCGCTCCGCCGGCCGAGCGACTGCGCACCGCCGTCGCGTACGGGGCGGCCAGCGCGTCGCTCCCGGGATCCGCCGTCCCCACCCCGGCCCAGGTGGACGTCGCTGCTGTACGGGTCACCGCCGGTCCTCCCGGCACCAGCTCCGCCCCCGTCCCGGCCGCCGGCCGGGACGTCCGCTGACCTCCGGAGAGGTTCTCCATGACCGCACTGATCACCCCCGACCTGGTCGCGCTCGACGCCGACCTGGGCGCCGACAAGAGCGCGGTCGTGCGCCGGCTCGCCGAGATGGTCGCCGCCACCGGCCGGGCCACGAGCTCTGATGACCTGTACGCCGACGCCATGGCGCGGGAGGCGCAGGCGGCGACCGGTCTCCCCGGCGGCCTCGCGATCCCGCACTGCCGCTCGGCGGCCGTCACCGAGGCCTCCCTCGCCTTCGCGCGACTGGACCCGAAGGTGGACTTCGGGGCGCCGGACGGCCCGGCGGACCTCGTCTTCCTCATCGCCGCGCCCGCGGAGGGCGACGCGGACCACCTCACGCTGCTCACCGCGCTGGCCCGCGCCCTGGTCCGCCCCGAGTTCGTGGCGTCGCTGCGGTCGGCGACCTCCCCCGAGGAGATCGTGACGCTGGTGCAGGACGTCGTCGCCCCGGCGTCGGCCGCTCCCGCCCCCGCGGCAACCGCTCCGGCCGCACCCACTGCCGAGGCGACCGCCGCACGGAAGAGCATCGTCGTCGTCAGCGCGTGCCCGACCGGCATCGCGCACACGTACATGGCCGCCGACAAGCTCGTCGCCGCCGGCAAGGAGGCCGGAGTCGACATCCACGTGGAGACGCAGGGTTCCTCGGGCTCCACTCCGCTCGACCCGGCGGTCATCCGTGCGGCCGACGCCGCCATCTTCGCCGTCGACGTGGGCGTCAAGGACCAGGATCGGTTCGCCGGCAAGCCCGTCGTCCAGTCGGGGACGAAGCGGGCCATCAACGAGCCGGGCGTCATGATCCGCGAGGCGCTCGCCGCGGCCGATGACCCGAACGCCCGCCGGGTCGCAGGCGGCGGCGGTGGAGGCGGCGGAGCCGGCGGCGGGGGCGCGGCGGCTACCGGCGGCGGCAAGCCGAGCACCGGCGCCGAGATCCGCCGCTGGCTGCTCACCGGCGTCAGCTACATGATCCCGTTCGTCGCGGCCGGCGGCCTGCTCATCGCCCTGGGCTTCCTGCTCGGGGGGTACAAGATCGCCCTCACCGACCCCGACACCGGCCTGCAGTACGCCCGGGCGTGGGTGCTCAACAACTCCCTGTTCGACCTGCCGACGAGCAACGTCGCCGACCTGAACGGCGGCCTGGCCGGGTACCTCGGGGCGGTCCTGTTCACCCTGGGCGGACTTGCCTTCTCCTTCCTGGTCCCCGCGCTCGCCGGATACATCGCCTACGCGATCGCCGACCGGCCTGGCATCGCGCCCGGGTTCACCGTCGGCCTGGTCGCTACCACCGTGGGCGCCGGCTTCCTCGGCGGCCTCATCGGCGGCATCATCGCCGGCTTCGCGGCGCTGTGGCTCAGCCGGATCAAGGTCCCGACGTTCCTTCGCGGACTGATGCCGGTCCTGGTCATCCCGCTCGGCGCCACGCTGGTCGCCGGCGGACTGATGATCATCGTCCTCGGCCGGCCGCTGGCGGCGGCGATCACCGGGCTGACGAACTGGCTCAACGGCCTGACCGGCACGTCTGCGGTGCTGCTCGGCGTCCTGCTCGGCCTGATGATGGCCTTCGACATGGGCGGCCCGGTCAACAAGGCCGCCTACGCCTTCGCGACCGCGGGACTGGCCAGCTACATCGCCGACCCGTCGACCAACACCGGCCCGCTGGTCATCATGGCGACCGTCATGGCCGCCGGCATGGTGCCGCCGATCGCTCTCTCGGTGGCCACCTTCCTCCGCCCGCAGGTGTTCACGCCCGCCGAGCGGGAGCAGGGCAAGGCCGCGTGGCTGCTCGGCCTCGCGTTCATCACCGAGGGAGCCATCCCGTTCGCGGCGGCCGACCCGCTGCGGGTGATCCCGTCGATCATGCTCGGCGGCGCGACCACCGGGGCGATCGTGGCGGCCAGCGGGGTGCAACTCCAGGCCCCGCACGGCGGCATCTTCGTGTTCTTCGCCATCAAGGGGTTCCTGGTGTTCCTGCTGGCGATCGCGATCGGCACCGCGGTCGGGGCGATTGCCGTGATCATCGCCAAGAGCATCGGCCGCCCGAAGGCCGACGAGGTCCCCGAGGACGCGGTCGACCTGGAGCACGCGCACACCCCGGCGCAGGCTCCGGCGAGCGCCGCGACCGCCTGACGCGGCAAGCTGCAGGCAGCCCAGCGCCCACCAGCGAGAAGAGGACATATGCCCAGTCAGAACGTCACCGTCGGCTCCCGGGTAGGGCTGCACGCTCGGCCCGCCGCCCTGATCGCCGAGGCCGTCGGGAAGGCCGGCGTCCCGGTCACCCTGAACACGCCGGGCGGCGTCCCGATCGACGCCGGATCGCCGTTGATGATCATGACCCTCGGGGCCAAGCAGGGCGCCGAGGTCGTCGTCACCAGCGACGACCCAGCCGTACTGGAGCAGATCGCCGGCATGGTCGCCCAGGACCTGGACGCCGAGTAGCTCGACCGCCCCACGAACGACGGCGCCCGTCCCCTGCAGAAGGGGGCGGGCGCCGTCTCGTCCGAGTCGTCGGCGGGAGTCAGCTGTGACGCTCGACGTCCCCCCGCCAGGCGCCCGTCTCGCTGCCGCGGCTCTCGATGAACTCCTTGAACCGCTTGGCGTCGGCCTTGACCTGGTGGTCGTCGACGCCGACGGCCGCGCCGGCCTTCTCGACCAGGCCCCCGGGCTCCCAGTCGATCTGGATCATGACGCGGGTCTTCGCGTCGTCCAGGCGGTGGAAGGTGACCACCCCGGCGTGCTTCGCCTCACCGGTGGTGCTGGTCCAGGCGATGCGCTCCTCGGGGTGCTGCTCGGTGATCTCCGCGTCGAACTCGCGCTCCACGCCCCCGATCTTGGTGACCCAGTGGGTGTGGGTGTCGTCGAGCTGGGTGATCCGCTCGACGCCGCCCATGAACCGGGGGAAGGACTCGAACTGCGTCCACTGGTCGTAGGCGACCTTGATCGGGACGTCGACGTCGACGGACTCCTGCACGCTGGCCATGGCGAACCTCCTCGTGTCGGTGGTGTCTTGCCGTCGCTCTACCCGGGGAGCCCGTCGCACACCTGTACGAGCGGGTCAGGAGCCGGTCGCCGGCAGCCGCCGGAGGCTGACACCGGGTCAGCGCAACGCGGCGGCCACACTGCCACGCACCGGGCGGCCCTCGAGGAGCAGCATCTGGGCCAGGTGGTAGGCGTCCGGCTGGCCGGTCCACGTGCCGGTGCCGACCTCGCCGGTCGGTGTGAGCTCGTGGTGCCAGCTGCCGGTGGCGGGATCGGCGAAGACCGCCTCGCCGTGCTCTCGCCACCGAAGCGCGAGGTCCCGGTAGCGCTGCTTCCCGGTAGCTGCGGCGAGCACGGTCGCCGCAGCGATCGCCTCGCAGAGCACCCAGTGCATCCGGGCTCCCACGACCGGCCGGTCGTCCCAGTCCAAGGTGTACGGGAACCCGTCGTGCCCGTCCGCCGCCCAGCCCCGCGTCGCCGCGGCGTCGAACAGCGCGACGGCGTCGTCGAGCAGCCACTCAGGGACAGAACGGCCATTGTGGCCCTGAGTGGCACGGAGGTGCAGCGCCAGCCGGGCCCACTCGAACTGATGCCCGATCGTCACGCCGAACGGGCGGAACGGGTCGGCCGGGCGATCGCGGTTGTAGTCGGGCAGCGGCGTCCAGTCGGGCGTGAAGTGTTCCGGCAGGCGCCAGTCGTGGGCCTTCGCCCAACCGTGGACGACACGCTCCGCGCACCGCATCGCCTGGCTGCGGAGCCGGCCGGCGGTCTCCTCGTCGGCGACGGCGTCCGCAGCGGCCAGCATCGCCTCGACGCCGTGCATGTTGGCGTTGATCCCGCGGTAGTCCGCGCAGGTGGTCCAGGCCCGGTCCCACTCCTCGACGGCCAGGCCCTCCTCGTCGTCCCAGAACCGGGTCTGCCACGTGGTCAGCGCCTCGTCGAGCAGTTCCCGGCCACCGTCGGCGCCGACGACGGCCGACGTGGAGCCCGCGAGGACGACGAAGGCGTGCACGTAGGCAGCCTTCGTGTCGTCCTCGGTGCTCGCCCGCCAGCCACCGTGCTCCCGATCGTGCAGCGGCCCCTCGGTGAGTGCGGCGACGCCGTGCCGGACCAGTTCGTCCGCACCCGAGCGGCCGATCAGCTGGGCCAGCCCGAACACGTGCGTCATCCGCGCGACGATCCAGGTCTCCACCGGCCGGTCGGGCAGCACCCGGCCGTCGTCCCCCAGGTAGCCGAACCCGCCGTCGGCGAGCCGGGAGCGCGCCGCGAAGTCGAGCAGCCGGTCGAGATCGGTCACGGTCGCCGACCCTTAGAGCCCGGGCCGGCGGCGGCCCAGCGCCACCGTGGTGGACATGAGACGCCCCGCGACCGCCACGATCACCACGAGGCAGATCAGGCGGAGGAAGCCCGCACCGATGTTCGCCCCTCCCGCGGCGTCCGCGAACGCGTCCAGGAGGACCAGGACCACCAGCGCCGCCAGGACCACGCCGCCGAGCTTCCGGTCGGCGCCGGCCGGCGGGCCGAAGACATCGCCCGGAGCGAGCAGGGCCAGGGCCGCGACGAGGGCGAACGCATGGCCGACCCCCTGGACGACCATCGGCGCGACACCCTGCCCCGTGTGCGACCGCGACCCGCTCACCACGATCGCCACCGCGGTCGCGACGGCGAACGCCAGCAGTGCGAAGAGTGCGAGACGACGACGATCCACAGCAGGCACCCCTTTTCGGCGCGGCCCGGGTCAGAAGGCCAGTGCCACCCCGGGGTCGTGCAGCATCGCACCGATGTCGGCAAGGAACCGGGATCCCAGCTCGCCGTCGACGATCCGGTGGTCGAACGACAGGGCCAGCTGCGTGACCTGGCGCGGAACGACCTTGCCCTTGTGCACCCACGGCATCTCGCGGATCGCCCCGAAGGCCAGGATTGCCGACTCGCCCGGGTTGAGGATCGGGGTTCCCGTGTCGACGCCGAAGACACCGACGTTCGTGATCGTGATCGTGCCGCCGGCCATCTCCCCCGGCGACGTCCGGCCGGCCCGGGCGGTCTCGGTCAGTTCGCCCAGGGCGCCGGCGAGCTCGGCGAGCGACATCCGACCGGCGTCCTTGATGTTCGGGACGACGAGACCGCGCGGCGTGGCGGCGGCGATGCCGAGGTTCACGTAGTCCTTGACCACGATCTCCTGGGCCGCCTCGTCCCAGCTGCTGTTGATCATCGGGTGCCGGCGGACGGCGAGCAGCAGCGCCCTGGCCACGAAGAGCAAGGGGCTGACCTTGACGTCGGCAAGTTCGGGCCGGAGGGCAAGTCGCCGGCGGAGCTTCATCGTGCGGGTCACGTCGAGCGTGAGGAACTCCGTGACGTGCGGTGCCGTGAAGGCGCTGGCCACCATCGCCGCGGCCGTGTGCTTGCGGACCCCCCTGATCGGGATGCGCTGCTCGCCGCCCACGGACGGACTTTCGGCGCCGAAAGTCCCATGGACGGCGGTTCCGGAGCGCGCGGCGTCGACGTCGGCACGGGTGATGACGCCGCCGTTGCCGGTCCCGGTGACGGTCGTGAGATCCACGCCGAGGTCCCTGGCGTACTTGCGCACCGGCGGCTTGGCCAGGGGACGGGGTCGCTGGTGTCCGTGCTCGGCCCCCTCCGCCGGGGGTGCGTCGCCGGTCACCGCGTGGGCCTCCGCCTGACGGCCGACCTCGAGACCCCCGTGCCGCACGGGCTTGGTGTCGGCGTCGGGAGCAGTGGCGAGCAGTGGTGGGTGCACGCTCCCGGCCGGGACCGACGGCGCCGTCGCCCGGGCGGCCACGGTGTCACCCGAGCGGCGCGGCCTGCGGCGGGCCTCGGTGGTCCGCGGCCCGTAGCCGACCAGCACCGCGGTCCGGCCACCCGGCGCCGCGCCGCCGATCAGGCCGGCGACCGGCTCGTCTGCCTCGGGCGCGACCGGCTCGGGGGCGGCCTCGCCGCCCACATCGATCGTGATGATCGGCGTGCCGACGTCGACCATCGTGCCGGCGTCGAAGAGCAGCTCGGTGACCGTGCCCGCGAAGGGCGAGGGCAGCTCGACCGCGGCCTTGGCGGTCTCGACCTCGCAGAGCGGCTGATTCACGGTGACCGTGTCGCCGACGGCGACCAGCCACTGCAGGATCTCGCCCTCGGTGAGGCCCTCACCGACATCGGGCAGCTTGAACTGCCGCAGCGCACTCATGTTCAGAACCCCATCGAGCGGTCGACGGCGTCGAGCACCCGGTCCAGGTCGGGCAGGTACTCCTCCTCCAGTTTCGACGGCGGGTAGGGGGTGTCGTAGCCGCCCACGCGCAGCACGGGGGCTTCCAGGGAGTGGAAACAGGTCTCGGTCACGCGGGCCGCGATCTCCGCGCCGACGCCGAGGGTCACGGCCGCCTCGTGGACGACGACGCAGCGGCCGGTCCGGCGCACGGACTCGTACACCGGCTCGAGGTCCAGCGGCGAGACCGTGCGTAGGTCGATGACCTCGAGCGAGCGCCCCTCGTCGGCGGCGGCCTCGGCCGCCTGCAGCGCCGTCTTCACCATCGGGCCGTAGGCCAGCACGGTGACGTCGTCTCCACCCCGGACGACCCGGGAACGGAACAGCGGCTCCGGCGTCGCCTCGGTGTCGACCTCGGCCTTCTCCCAGTACCGCCGCTTGGGCTCCAGGAAGACGATCGGGTCGGGGTGGGTGATGGCCTGCTGGATGCCCCAGTAGGCGTCGACCGGGTTGCTGACGGCGACGACCTTGAGTCCCGGGGTGTGGGCGAAGTAGGCCTCGGGGCTCTCGCTGTGGTGCTCGACGGCACCGATGCCGCCGCCGAACGGAATTCGGATGACGATCGGCATCGCCAGCTTGCCCTGCGACCGGGCGTGGATCTTGGCCACCTGGGTGACGATCTGGTTGTAGGCGGGGAAGACGAACCCGTCGAACTGGATCTCGCAGACCGGCCGGTAGCCGCGCATGGCCAGGCCGACGGCGGTGCCGAGGATGCCGGCCTCCGCCAGCGGGGTGTCGACGACGCGGTCCTCGCCGAAGTCCTTCTGCAGGCCGTCGGTGATGCGGAAGACCCCACCGAGCTTGCCGATGTCCTCGCCCATGAGCACGACCTTGGCGTCGTCCTCCATCGCCCGGCGCAGTCCGAGGTTGAGCGCCTTGCCGATGGTCAGCGTCTCGGTCATTCCCCGCCCTCCTCGAAGCTCGCGTGGTACTGCACGAACTCCGCGCGCTGGGCGGCGAGGGGAGGAGTCTGCTCGGCGTAGACGTGGTCGAACATGCTGGCCGGCGGCGGATCGGCCATCTCGAGCGTGCCGCTGCGGATCCGGACGGCGAGCTCGTCGCCCTCGGCGTCCACACCGTCGAAGAACACGTGGTCGGCGATGCCGCTGCGCGACAGGTAGGCCTTGAGCCGCGCGATGGGGTCGCGCAGCTTCCACTCCTCCAGCTCGCTGGCCAGCCGGTAGCGGGTCGGGTCGTCGGAGGTGGTGTGCGCCCCCATCCGGTAGGTGAACGCCTCGATGAAGGTCGGCCCCTGGCCCTCGCGGGCGGCGGCGAGCGCGGCCCGCGTGACGGCGAGGACGGCCAGGACGTCGTTGCCGTCGACCCGCACCCCGGGGAAGCCGAACCCGGCAGCACGCTGGAACAGCGGCACCCGCGCCTGGCGCTCGATCGGCACGCTGATCGCGTACTGGTTGTTCTGGCAGAAGAAGACGACCGGCGCGGAGAAGCTGGCCGCGAAGATCATCGCCTCGTTGACCTCAC
>JAOPUS010000342.1 GCA_025963345.1 Blastococcus sp.
GGCGTTCGACCCGTGGGCCGCTGGTCGCCGGGTCAACCCGGCCGAGGTCCTGCTCGGCCGCTCGGGCGGCAGCCGGGCCGACCGGCGCACTGCCGCCGGCCGCCGACTCCTCCCCGAGACGCTGCACGGAACGGTTCTGGAGCGGCTGGCGGCACAGACCGCGGTCGCGCACCGACGAACCGCTGATCTCCTCGGGGGGCTGTCATGACCCGGCGCGGTAACACCACGCACGACCGCAGGGGCAGCCGTGAGGACCGGCGGCACCGCGGGCGCTCGGTGGCCCAGCGCGCGCTGGGACAGATCCGGCTCGTCGCCGTGGCCCTGCTGCTGGTCGGCGGCGCGGGCTACCGGCCGTCGGAGGTATCGCTGGACCGGGGCGTCACGCTCGCCCTCGCGGGCAGCGCCGCTGCGATCCTCCTGCTGGTCGCCGTGCTCACCGGGCGGGCCGCCCGCGCGGGGTCCGGCACACGCTCGAAGCTCGCCGCCGCCAGCACCGTCGCCGACGCTGTCGTCGTCCTCGGCGTGGTGGCCCTGGCCGGCCTCCCGCCGCGGTCGTTCGCGCTCGTCCTGCTCATGCTTCCTTTCCTGGAGGCCGCACTCTGGTTCGGGCTCAGCGGCCTCGCGGGTCTCTGGACGCTGAGCTCGGTCGCGCTCGGGGCGTACGTGGTCGTCTTCCCCGAGAACGCCTCCGACGACGCGCTGACCGTGCTCGTCATCGCGATGCCCGCGCTGCTGCTGGCAACCATGCCGGTGGCCATGCTGGCCGAGCACCTCGTCGCCCAGGTGGGCCAGCTCGGTGCCGCCCGGGAGGCGGCCGACGACCGCGCCCGGCTGCTCGGCGACCTCTCCGCGATCACCGCCGACATCTTCCCGCTGGACCGGACGGCGGTCCTCGCCCAGCTCGTGGCCGGCGCCGAACAGCTCGGCGCCACCGACGTGACCGTCACCGATGACGCCCCGGCGGCTGCCGGGCAGGTAGAACAGCCGGCCGAGGACGACGAGGCGTCGGTTCTGCTCACCCGCGAGCTCGAGGTGCCCGAGGGCGATGCGTACACCTTCAGCGCGCGGGTCACGGGACCTGCCGACGAGGTGGCCCGCCGCGTGGAGGCGCTGGACCTGCTGGTCGCTCAGGCCCGGGTCGGTCTGGCCAACGCCGTCCTGGTCCAGCAACTGGAGCTGCTCGTGCCGGCCCTGGTGAGGGAGCTCTACGCCGGCCCCGACCACGGCTTCCTTGTCAAGGACCGGGTCGACAACGCCGGCCCGGCGCGGACCACGGTGTACGACAGCCTGGATTCCGGGACCGTCAACCGGCCGCAGCTCGTCCTTACCTGGGGTTGAGCCCCGAGGGCGCGGGAGTCTCGTCCAGCGCGATCTGTTCGCGTACGACCTGCTCGGTGACGGTCTCCTGCCCCTGCACGACCTCGGTGCGCAGCCGGACCCGCTCGACCGGCACCACCTCCACGGTCACCACCGGCCGTTCGGTGTGCAGGATGATCTCGTCGGGCAGCCCGCCGGACGTCGTCCCGGCTGCGGGCTCCAGCGTCTCCTCGGGAGAGTCCTCGTCGCCGGCGAAGTCCAGGGGCACATGCTCGATCCGGATCTCCTCGCGCCGGATCGGCACGGTGATCTGGACGTCCTCGGTCACCACGTACTTGACCAGCCGGGCCCGCGTCGTGGCCACCCGCTCGGTACCGACCCGCAACTGCTCCTCGCTGCGCGTCATCGCCCCGTCGGACCCGACCGGCTCGGCGGTATCCGCTGCCTCCACCGGAGCCGCATGCCGTGGACCCGTCTCGACCGGCGCCATCGGCCCAGGGTGAGCGTCGCCCGAAGTGAGGCCGTAGTGCCTGCGCAGGGCCTCCTCGTCGGCGGGGTCCAGGTGGTCCCCGGCCATCGGCGGTGCGCTCCTGACCGCGTCCGCGGTGACCGCTAGGCGCAGGGTCCCGTCGGCATAGGTGGCGTCCACGGCCGGGGCGATGGAGTGGCGGGTGCCGAACAGGCCGGTGGCGACCGCCACCCAGGACGGCGCTCCGGTGCGGTCGTCGACGAAGAAGGCCTCGACCGTGCCGAGCTTGCCCTCGTCCGCGCCGTAGGCCGTGCCCCCCACTGCGGCGGAGACCTCTCGCTCGCTCAACATGACAGCGCTCCCCTCGGCTCGGCGCACGTCGTCGGACGCCGGTTCTCCTGGGGCCGTGCCCATCGGGGGCGGCCGGTGAACATCGGGGGCTCAGCCCGGGGGCAGCACCAGGTCCACGACGAGGGCCCGGTGGTCGCTGCCGGGAACGTGCACCAGGTCCACGGCCACCACCGTGATCCGCGGATCGATGAGCACGTGGTCCAGCGCCAGCCGCGGCCAGGGCAGCCGGAGCGGCCGCCAGGTCCAGGCCAGGCCGCGGCCGGCCCGCTGCGCCGCGTCCGCCCACCCCGTCCGCAGTACGGCGCGCAGGGCGGCGTGGTCGAGCGTCGCGTTGAAGTCGCCGGCCAGCACCCGGAGGACGCCGGGCGCCGGCGCCGGGAGGTCGGCCAGGTCGCGGGTCCAGCTGCGTACCCAACGCGGTGACTTCGCCGGTGGCATGGTGTGGACGGCGGTCAGCTCGACGTCCATCGCGCCGGCGACGGCCAGCCGGACCGTGGGCTGCTCGAAGCCG
>JAOPUS010000411.1 GCA_025963345.1 Blastococcus sp.
CCGGGCATGGGCTACGTGTTCGTGGGGGCAGGGGTCGGCGTGACGCCCTTCTTGTCGATGCTGGCCACGCTGGCCGACCAGGGCGACCAGCGACCGTGCTGGCTCTTCCTGGGGAACCGGCACGAGGACCAGGTCACCGGCATCCGCCAGCTCGGCCGCCTGCGGGGCCGGCTCAACCTGCGCGTGGTCCACGTCATCAGCCGGCCGTCGGCCCAGTGGAACGGCGAGCGGGGACGCGTCGACGCCGGGCTGCTCGACCGGCACCTGCCGCTGGAGCGCCGCTCGCTGGAGTACTTCATCTGTGCCGGCGGGGAGATGGTCCGGTCGGTCGAGAGGGACCTTCAGGACCTGGGCATCCCCGGCGACAACATCCACAGCGAACAGTTCGGAATGGTGTGACATGCGTGCTACCGGAGCCACCTCGGCCGCCCTCATGACGAGCGGGGTGCTGCTCGCCCTCTGCGTCCTCTGGGCGATCGTCCAGGGCTGACCGCCGGCCCGCGCCTTTCGTGCGTGATCACGGAAGGGCTCGCACTGGCTAGCGTGGAGCCTGTGATGGTGTCGTCGTGCGGCCGGCCGGTCACAGCACCGCAGGTGGCGACGTGCATCCTCGGGGCCCAGCGGCGACCACGCGCCTCCGCCTGCCGCTGTCCGAACCCGTGAACGGCAGGCAGCCGCGCGACTACTACCGCGACGACTACGGCGTCGTCGCCGACCCGGTGACCGACCAGGCCGAGGAGCGCTTCCTCGGGATCGTCACGGCCGACCCGACGGTGGCGGCGATCCTCGAGCGGGCGCCGGCGCTCGGGGTCGGCGACTGGTGGCTGACCGCCGGGATCCTGTTCCAGACGGTCTGGAACTCGCTGACCGGCCGTGCGCCCGGCACAGGGATCCGCGACGCGGACTTCTTCTACTTCGACGACGACACGTCCTGGGACGCCGAGGATTCCGTCATCCGGTCCGGGGCGGAGTTGTTCGCCGACCTCCCGGTGCCGGTGGAGATCCGCAACGAGGCCCGGGTGCACCTCTGGTACGCCGACCGGTTCGGCGCGCCGGCGCCGCCGTTCCGCGACTGCGCAGACGCCATCGACTCCTTCGCGGCGGTCTGCTGCTGCTACGGCGTGACGGTCGACGGGGAGGGACGCCATCGGGTCTACGCGCCGCACGGCTACGACGAGCTGTTCTCGCTGACCGTGCGGCCCAACCGGCGGCTGGCCCCGCGGCACGTCTACGAGGCCAAGGCCGAGCGGTGGCAGCAGCAGTGGCCGGAGCTCACCGTCCTGCCCTGGGACGCCTCACCCGGGAACAGACGAAGCAGGCGTCTGGCTGATCGGTAGCGTGGGCAGCGTGAAGAAGGTCGTCATCCTCGACTACGGGTCGGGCAACCTGCGTTCGGCCGAGCGGGCTCTGGCCCGCGTGGGCGCCGACGTCACCGTGACCGCGGACCCGCAGGCGGCTCTCGCGGCCGACGGGCTCGTCGTCCCGGGCGTGGGCGCCTTTGCCGCCTGCATGGACGGGCTCCGCGCCGTCGACGGCCCGCGGATCATCGGCCGCCGGCTGGCCGGCGGCCGCCCCGTCCTGGGCATCTGCGTCGGCATGCAGATCCTCTTCGAGCGGGGCGTGGAGCACGGGCACGACACCGAGGGCTGCGGCGAGTGGCCCGGCGTCGTCGAGCCGCTGAAGGCGCCGGTCCTCCCGCACATGGGCTGGAACACCGTGGACGTCCCGGCGGGGAGCGTCCTGTTCGACGGACTGGCCGACGAGCGCTTCTACTTCGTCCACTCCTACGGCGTCCGCGACTTCCCGCTCGCCGCGGACGGGCTGCCGAGCCGGCTGGCCAAGCCCAAGGTCACCTGGGCCGAGCACGGGGACCGCTTCGTCGCCGGAGTGGAGAACGGGCCGCTGGCGGCCACCCAGTTCCACCCCGAGAAGAGCGGGGACGCCGGTGCCCAATTGCTCACCAACTGGCTGAACACGCTCGACTGACATGCATGAGGGTGCCGTGACCCTCACCTAGGGTCACGGCGTGCCAGCCCAGCGTTCCCGGAGTGGACGGCGGGCTGCCCGCCAGCCCGGCCGGCTTCCCGGGCTGATCCTGGTCGTCCTGCTGCTGGGCCTGGTGGCGTGGAGCGTCGCCGCGCTGCAGCCGCCACAGCCGTTGCCCGCCGACGCACCCGCGGGGGAGTTCAGCGCTGCCCGCGCGTTCGAGCACGTGCAACAGATCGCCGCGCAGACGCACGTGGCGGGCAGTGCTGCGAACGACCGGGTGGTCGAGGGGCTCGTCGACAGCCTCACCGGGATGGGCCTGGACACCCGGGTGCAGAACGCGGTCGGTGCCTGGCAGTACGAGGCCGGTTCCACCGAGATGGCGCGGGTCCGCAACGTGGTCGCGGTCCTGCCGGGCAGCGACCCCACCGGGCGGCTGTTCCTGATGGCCCACCACGACTCCGTGGAGACCGGCCCGGGGGCGGCGGACGACGCCGCCGGGGTGTCGGCGCTGCTGGAGTCGGTGCGGGCTCTGGCCGCGGGCACGCAGCTGCGCAACGACGTCGTCGTCGTCCTCACCGACGCCGAGGAGGCCTGCCTCTGCGGCGCCGAGGCGTTCGCCGCCTCGCACCCGCTGGCCGCGGGCGGCGGGGTGGTGCTGAACTTCGAGGCCCGCGGCACCAGCGGCCCGCCGATCATGTTCGAGACGTCGCGCGGCAACGCCGGCCTGGCCGGTGCTTTCGCCGACGCGGCCCCGCACCCGGTGGCCAGCAGCTTCGCCGTCGAGGTCTACCGGGCGCTGCCCAACGACACCGACTTCAGCGTGCTGCTCGGCGACGGGGACTTCACCGGCCTGAACACCGCCTTCATCGACGGGGCCGCCGGCTACCACACCCCGCAGGACCTCCCGGAGCGGCTGGACCAGCGCTCCCTGCAGGCGCTCGGGGACAACGCGCTGGCTGTGGCCCGTGAGCTGGGCGACCGCGACCTCGGCCCGCTGTCGGTGGCCGGTGCCGACGACGCCTCGTACTTCCCGGTGCTCGGCCGGCTCGTCCGCTATCCCGGCAGCGCGGTCTGGCCGCTGGCGGGGGCGGCGCTGCTCGGCGTGGCCGTCCTGGCCCTGATCCTCCGCCGCCGGGGGGTCAGCTCGCTGGGCCGGACGGCGGGCGGCACGGCGCTGGCCCTCGTGCCGATCGTCGCGGCCCCCCTGGCCGCCCAGGGGCTCTGGTCGGTGCTCGTGCTGATCCGCCCCGACTACGGCTCGATGCTCGACCCGTGGCGGCCGGGCTGGTACCGGCTGGCCACGGTCGCGGTGGTCGTCGCGGTCGTGTTGATCTGGTACGCGCTGCTGCGCCGCCGGATCGGCGCCGCACCGCTCGCCGCCGGGGGACTGGTCTGGCTGGCCCTTCTCGGCGCCGTGCTGGCCGCCGTCGCGCCCGGCGGGTCCTACCTCGCGGCTTGGCCTGCGCTCGCCGGCGCGGTCGCCGGCATCCTGGCCGCGGTCGCCGACAACCGGGTGGTCCGGCTGGTGGCCGCGCTGGTCGCGGGGGCGGTCGCCGTCGTGGTGCTCGCGCCCACGGTTGCGCTGTTCTTCCCCGCGCTCGGGCTTCGCACCGGTGCCGCGCCGTCCTTCGTGGCCACCCTGCTGGTCGTTGCGCTGCTGCCCGCGGTCGAGCTGCTGTTCACCGACCCGGACGGTGAGTCGGTGCCCGGGTCAGCAGCAGTCCGACTGCTCGGGAGCGCCGCCGTGCCGGGTACGGCCGTCGTCCTCGCCGTGGCCTGTACGGCGGTCGGCCTGTCGGCCGACCGCTTCGACGCCGCGCACCCGGTGCCCAGCCAGCTCGTCTACGCCCTGGATCGTGGGGCCCTGGACGGCGACACCGGGCGGGCGTGGTGGGTCAGTACCGAGGCCGACCCGGGCGCGTACACGGCGCGCTACGTCGACGGCCGCGAGAGCCTGCCGGTCGACTTCCCCTACCTGGCAGGGAAGGACGTCGCGACCGGTCCAGCCGAGGCCGCGGACCTGCCCGCGCCCGAGGTCACGCGGGTGTCGGACGGGCTCGTCGGTGGCAAGCGGCAGATCACCGTGCGGGTCACCCCGCAGCGGCCCGGCGTCCGGTTGCTGGTGCTGGACCTGAGCGTCGACGGGGGGACGGTGACCGGTGCCCAGGCAGCCGGCCGGGCCGTGCCCGACCTGGCGCTCGGCGAGGACCACCTCTGGATCACCTTCCACGCCCCGCCGGCAGGCGGGCTGCAGGCGATGTTCACCGTCGACGGCGACGGCCCGGTGGACCTGCGGGTCATCGACGGCAGCGACGGGTTGTCCGGCCTGCCCGGCTTCGAGCCGCGCCCCGTCGGCGTCGACGCGGCCGGCACGCACAGCTCCGACCTGGTCCTGGTCTCGGCGACGACGGAGCTGGGCCGGTAGCCCGGGTCAGGTGCGCAGACAGGAGGCGCCGTTGACATCGACGACGGTGCCGCTGGAGAAGCGGGCCGCCGGCGACGCCAGCCACAGCACCGCCGAGGCGACCTCCTCCGGCCGGGCGACCCGGCCGAAGGGAGACTGGGCCCGGACGGCGTCCCCGCCCGGTCCGTCCAGGACGTCGCGGGCCATCTCGGTCTGGACGAAGCCGGGGGCCACGCAGGTGACCGAGATGCCGTGTGGCGCCAGGGCCATCGACCGGGCGAAGGCGTCGAGACCTGCCTTGGAGGCGCCGTAGGCGGGGTTGTGCGGTTCACCGCGGAGGGCGCCCCGGCTGGAGACGTTGACGACCGCTCCACCGCCGGCCACGTCCGCCTGCACCAGGACGTGGCCGGTCCCGGGCAGCTCGGGCAGTACCTGCTCGGCGAGGGCCTGCGAGCTGCCCCCCATGGACGGCGACCCGGTCGCCCTGCGCGGCGAAGGCCCGGGCAACAGCGCGGCCGATTCCGCGCGAGCCGCCCGTCACCAGGACCGCCCTGCTGCCGTTACCAGCGCCCACGATGCACGACC
>JAOPUS010000413.1 GCA_025963345.1 Blastococcus sp.
CGCCTGGTGCGGGAGCAGCGGGAGCTGCTGGACCAGCACTGGGACGAGGCCGACGTCGAGATCGAGGGCGACGAGGAACTGCAGCAGGCCGTGCGGGTGGGCATGTTCCACGTCCTGCAGGCCGGGCTGCGCGGCGAGCGGCAGCCGATCCCGGCGAAGGGGCTGACCGGGCCGGGCTACGACGGGCACACCTTCTGGGACACCGAGGCCTACGTGCTGCCGGTGCTCACGTACACGGCGCCGCCCGCCGTCCGGGATGCCCTGCGCTGGCGGCACTCGACGCTGGAGATGGCCCGTGAGCGGGCCCGTGTGCTGGGACGGAAGGGGGCGGCCTTCCCGTGGCGCACCATCCGGGGTGAGGAGACCTCGGGGTACTGGCCGGCGGGGACGGCGGCCTTCCACATCAACGCCGACATCGCCGACGCCGTCGTCCGCTACTGGAACGCGACCCTCGACGAGGACTTCGACCGCGACTTCGGCGCCGAGCTGCTCATCGAGACCGCCCGGCTCTGGGCATCGCTCGGGCACTTCGACGCCGAGCACGGGTTCCGCATCGACGGGGTGACCGGTCCGGACGAGTACACCGCCGTCGTGGACAACAACGTCTTCACCAACCTCATGGCGCAGCGGAACCTCCGGGAGGCCGCCGAGGCGGTCAAGCGCCAGCCGGATGTCGCCGGGCGGCTGGACGTCGACCCGGACGAGGTGGAGGTCTGGCTGCGCGCGGCCTCGCTGATGGCGGTGCCCTACGACACCCAGCTCGGGGTGCACATGCAGTCGGATGCGTTCACCCACCACGAGGAGTGGGACTTCGCGAACACGCCGAAGGAGAACTACCCGCTGCTGCTGCACTACCCGTACTTCGAGATCTACCGCAAGCAGGTGGTCAAGCAGGCCGACCTGGTGATGGCCCTGCACCTGCGCGGGGACGCGTTCACCCTCGAGGAGAAGATCGCGAACTTCGCCTACTACGAGGCGCGGACGACGCGGGACTCCTCGCTGTCGGCCAGCCAGCAGGCGGTGGTCGCGGCGGAGACCGGGCACCTGCAGCTCGCCTACGAATACTGGGCCGAGGCAGCGCTGACCGACCTGCAGAACCTGCACCACAACTCCGGGCACGGCCTGCACATCGCCTCGCTCGCCGGTGGGTGGACCGTCGCCGTCGCCGGGTTCGGGGGGATGCGGGACCACAACGGGGAGCTGACGTTCGGGCCGCGACTGCCGGAGCGGATCACCCGGATGCGGTTCCGCGTCGTCTACCGGGGGCGCAAGCTGTCCGTCACGGTGTCGCCGGGCCAGGCCACCTACCGTCTGGAGGACGGCGAACCGCTCGACATCCGCCACCACGGCCGGCAGGTGACCGTCGACCATTCCGATCTGGTGCTCGACATCCCGCCGCCGCCGCAGGTGGAGCCGGTCCACCAGCCCATCGGCTGCGAACCGCGCCGGCGCAGCCGCGGCTGAGAAAGGACCCTCCTGCCCCCCACCGCTCGCAAGCTCGCGGCGGGATCCTGCAGGAGGGCCGAGAGATTTCAACCCAGCAGCCAGAACCCGCCGAGGAGCAGCGCGCCGACGTCGACCAGCAGGAAGAAGCCGACCCAGAACAGTGCGGGGAAGTGCGTGAGCCCCGCCAGCTGGTCGGCGTCGGAGTCGGGCGCGCGCCGCTTGCGGCGGGAGGTCTGCAGCTCCAGGACCGTGCGGGGCGCGGCCAGGAGGAGGAACCAGGTGGCCAGCGCCGCGAAGGCGGCCTGACCCTCGGGCGGCAGCCACCACGTCGCGCCGAACACGACCGCGCCGGTGACCAGTACCGACCACAGGCCGTACCAGTTACGGATCTGCACCAGCAGCAGGGCCAGGAGAGCCAGCAGGGCCCACAGCAGGCCGATGGCGTGCCCGGCAGCCAGGAGCGCGGCCGCGCCGAGGCCGAACAGCCCGGGCCCGATGTAGCCGGCCGCGCAGGTGAGCACCATGCCCAGGCCCGTGGGCCGGCCGGCGGAGACGGTGAGCCCGGAGGTGTCCGAGTGCAGCCGGATCCCCGACAGCCGCCGTCCGGCCGCGAGCGCGACCAGGCCGTGCGCGCCCTCGTGGGCGATGGTCACGACGTTGCGCGTCGGCCGCCAGAGCGTGGGGGAGAGGACCAGGAGCGCAGCGACCGCGGCGGTGCCGAGGAGGACCTCCGTCCGGAGGTCGGGGGTCGTGGCGGTGACCTGTGCCCAGAACCGGCCGAGGGCGTCCACGCATCGGAGTCAACCGCACGGGGGCGCCGGCCCGGTGGGGCCGCGGGGCGTGTCGGGGCAAGAGGGCCGCTGCGGGCGACGCCGTTACCGACCGCGGGGGCCTCGGCCGAGGTGGAGCACGGTCCGGAGCGTGGCCAGCCGGCGGCGGAGCCCGTCCGCGAGCGCCCGGGCTCCGATGGCCAGGGCGCTGGGCCCGGTCCCCACGTCCGGGGCGGTGCCGGTGCGGGCCGTCGTGTCCACGGCGTCGGCGAACTGCTCGAACAGACGCTGGCTGACGTCGCCGGCCAGGGCCCGGCCGAACTGGGCGATCCGGCCCGACAGGAAGACGGCGGCATCGGCCTGCAGCTCGGTCGACCCGTCGGGTGTTGCCGCGGCGCGGAGGGTGATCTCGGCGGCGGTGCGGTTGCCCCCGGTGTCGGCGCCCTGCGCCAGCAGCACCAGTCGGTGGTCGGCGGCGTCCCGTTCGGTGATCTGGGCCAGCCCCTCGAAGGCCAGCCGCACGGGGCCCAGCGACACCTTGGCCCGGCCGCGGTACCGGTCGCCGCCCAGGTCGGCGGTCATCTCGGCGCCCGGCAGGCAGCGAGCCAGCCGGTCGATGTCGTCCATCACCGCCCAGACCTCCTCCACCGGGCTGCGGAGCTGCCGGGTGACCTCGACGGTGAGCGTCGGCGTCCCGGTCGGCCGGCTGAGCTCCGCCGGGATCTCCTCGACGATGTCCCCGACCGGCGCCTCGTCCAGCGCGGCGACAGCGGCGGGAGCGGCCCCAGCACGACCGACGAGGGTGCGCGGGGCGCAGTTCAGCGGCTCCGGGATCCCCTCGGGGTGGGCGTCGGCGACATCGCTGACCGCGGCCAGGATCCCGCGATAGCCGGTACAGCGGCAGAGAACGCCCGACATCTCCTCCGGCAGCGTCTCGGGGTCCACGCCGTCCGGGCTGTGCGAGAGCAGGTCGTAGGAGCTCATCAGGAAGCCCGGCGTGCAGAAGCCGCACTGCAACGCATGGTGGTGGCTGAACGCCTGCTGCAGCGGGTGCTGGGCCTCCTGAGTCCCCAGTCCCTCCACGGTGACGATGTCGGTTCCCTCGGCCTGGACGGCGAAGACCAGGCAGGCGCGGGCGGCGTCCCCGTCGACCAGCACCGTGCACATGCCGCACACGCCGTGCTCACAGCCGAGGTGGGTCCCGGTCAGCCCCAGATGCGTGCGCAGCACGTCGCCGAGGTGCACCCGGGCCGCGACCGTGATGGTGACCGGCGTCCCGTTCACGGTGAACGAGACGTCGATCAGTTCGTCCGCCGCCGCCTTGACCGGCCGCTGGGTGGGGGTCATGACTGGCCTTCCATGGATCGGCGGTACGCGCGGGCCAGCTCGCGGGCGGCCAGGACGGCGAACAGCCGACGCCGGTAGCCGTTCGAGCCGTGTGAGTCACCGGATGTGTCGACGACGTTCCGGGCGAGCTCCTCGGTCCCCGGCCGCAGGGCCGCCTCCACGTCCTCGGCGTCCGTGGCGGAGCGGAGCAGGTCGGTGACGTCGCGGGTGACGGGACGGTCGGAGACCCCGAAGCCGCTGATGATCGCCTGCGCGACCTCGCCGTCGGCGGCACGGACCCGAGTGGCCACCCCGGCGAGGGCGAAGTCGCCGTGCCGGCGGGCGATCTCGGCGAAGCCGAAGCCCTCTCCCGGGACGGCGATCGGGAACTCGACCGCGCTGAGCACTTCCTCCGCGCCGACCGCGGTGGTCATGGCGCCCTGGAAGAACTCCGCGGCCGGCACGACACGCATGCCCGAGGCGCCGGTCACCTCGAGCGCCGCGCCGAGGCAGGAGGCGACCGCCGGCAGCTCGGCACCCGGATCGGCGTGCGCCAGGCTGCCGCACACCGTGCCACGGCTGCGCAGCTCCCGGTGCCCGACGAAGGGCAGCGCCAGCCCCAGCAGCGGCACGTCGGCCGCCGCCGGGCTGCGTTCGAGTCGGCGCTGCCGGGCGGTCGCGCCGATCCGCAGCACGTCACCCCGGCGCTCGATGGTGTCCAGACCGGCGGCGCCGGTGATGTCGACCAACGTCCCGGGCCGGCCCAGGCGCATGGCGAGCACCGGGACCAGGGACTGTCCGCCGGCCAGCACCTTGCCGTCACCGCCGGTGGCCGCCAACTCGGCCACGGCGTCGTCCAGCGAGGCCGGGCGCACGTAGGCGAACGGGGCCGGCTTCATGGCGGCTCAGCGCCCCGTGAAGCTCGGCGTGCGCTTCTCGCCGAAGGCCGTGACGCCTTCGGCGAAGTCCTGGGTGGCCCGCAGCATGGCGTAGGCCTTCCGCTCCAGCTCGATGCCGGTGTACAGCGGCCCGTCGATCCCGCGGTCGAGGACCTCCTTGCCGGTGCGCAGTGCTGCGGGGGAGAAGCCGATGAGCTTGCCGACCAGCTTCTCCGTCGCCGCGTCCAGCGCGTCCCGGTCCGCGTACAGCTCGTCGGAGACCAGGCCCCAGTCGAGCGCCTGCTGCGCCTTGATCCGGGTGGCGGTGAGGATGTGGAACTTCGCCCGGGACAGCCCGATCAGCCGGGCCAGCCGCTGGGTGCCGCCACTGCCGGGGATCATGCCGAGGTTCATCTCCGGGAGGGCGAACTCGCTGCGCTCGGTGGCCAGGCGAATGTCGCAGGAGAGGACCAGCTCGAGCCCGACCCCGAAGCAGTACCCGTCGATCGCGGCCACGACCGGCTTGGTGCTGCGCGACGCGGCAGTGATGTCGTGGCCGAGGTCGGTGAGGTCGATCGGGTCGAC
>JAOPUS010000415.1 GCA_025963345.1 Blastococcus sp.
ACGGCGCCCTCTCCCCCCACGGCCCCGCACCGGCCGCGCCGCCGGCTCAGCCCGCAGCAGGTGCTCGTCGGGCTGGGCGCGCTGCTCGTCGTGGCCGCCGCCCTCGCGTTCGTCGCCGTCGCGTGGACCCGCTTCGGCGTGGCGTTCCAGGCCGGCGTGATGCTCGTCGTCACCGCACTGCTGTGCGGAGCCTCGGCCTGGACCGCCCGCAAGGGCTTGCGCGCGACCGAGGAGGCGCTCGCCGCTGCCGGCGCCGCCCTGCTCGCGGTCGATCTCGGCGCGGCCCGTGCCCTCGGGCTCTTCGCGCTCGAGGACGTCCCCCTCCGGCCCTGGTGGGCGATCTCCTGCGGCGTCGTCGTCGCGGCAGGCCTGGGCCTGGGCCGCCTGACGAGGACGACGGCGACCTGGCCGCTGGTCGCCCTGCTCGCCGCCCAGCCGCTGCCGTTCCTGCTCCTCACCGGCGAGCTGCTGACCGGCCCCGCCGGGGTGGCCGTCGCGCTGGCGGTGGCGGGCGCCGACGTCATGGCGGCCCGCGCGCTGCGTCCGGCGCTGACGCCCGTGGCCCGGGTGCTCGCCGGCGTCGCGACCGTCATCGGCGTCCTCGGCGGGCTGGCGACGGCAGCCGGCTCCGACACCGGCCACTCCTGGACGGCGACCGGCGTGCTCGCCCTCGGCGGCGCCGGCGCTGTAGCCCTCGGCCGTCGCAGCGGTGCCTCCCGGTTCCCCGAGGTCGTCCCGGGCGCGGTCGGGGCCGTGGTCGGACTGGCGCTGGCCGGTTCGCTGCGCACGGTCGGCCAGCCCGGGCCGTGGATCGCGGTCGGTCTGGGTCTCACGCTGCTCACCCTCGCCGTCCTGCTCGCGAGCCGGACCGCTGCGGCCGCGGGAGTCGTCACGTCCGGCCTGGCCCTGGCCGGGATGCACGCCGCCCTGATGGCTGACGACGAACGCCTCGGTGCGCTCGCACTTGTCGCACTCCTCGCGGTGGTGCCGGCGACCCTGGCCGCGCTGCGGCTGCCCCTGCTGCGCCGGCAGGCCACCGCCGCGGCGCTGCTGGCTCCGTGGGCGGCGATCCTGCTGGCCCGGGCCGACGGCCTGCTCTCGGCGACCGACGCCGGGCTGCTCCTCGCTCTCCTGGCCGCACTCGCGTTCGCCGTCGCCACCCTGCGAGCGGAGCAGTCCGAGGAGTGGGTCGCCGCTGCCGCCGGCGCCGTCGCCGGACTCACCGCGGGCCTGATCACCAGCGGCGCCCAGGCGTGGGGCCAGGTGGCGATCCAGCTCGGTATCGCAGGGGTCGCCGCCGGGAGCTACGCGATCGTCGCCCACCGGCGGTGGGTCGGCGTCGTGGCCACGGCAGACCTGGTGATCGCCTCCTGGATCGCGATCGGCGGCGCCGGGGTGGAGACGCCGGAGGCCTACACCGGTCCCGCCGCTGTTGGCCTGCTGCTCGTCGCGATCCCGGCCCTGCGCTCCGGCGCGGGGTCATGGGCGGCCGAGGGGGCGGCCGTCGGCGTGGCCCTGGTGCCGTCGGCGCTGGTCGTGGTCGCGGAGCCGACCGCTCTGCGGCTGGTGCTCGTCCTCGCCGCGGCGACCGTCCTCACCGTCGCAGGCACGCTCCTGCACCGGCAGGCCCCGTTCGTGGTGGGGGCCGGGGCGCTCTTCGTCGTCGCGGTGGGGCGGCTCGCGCCGTACGCGCCGCTGCTCCCCCGCTGGGTCACCCTGGGCGCCGCCGGTCTCCTGCTTCTCGTCGTGGGTGCGACCTACGAACGCCGCCGACAGCAGGCGCGGGAGGCCGTGGCCTGGGTGACCGAGATGCGCTAGGTGGTCTCCACCTGCTTCGCGGCCTCCCGCTCCCGCTTCGGCTTGCCGAAGCGGAGGTAGAGCGACGGGATGACGAAGAGGCTGAGCAACGTAGAGGTGAAGAGCCCTCCGAGGATGACCACCGCCAGCGGGTGCTCGATCTCCTGACCTGGCCGTGCCCCGAGAACCACGAGCGGAACCAGGGCGAGGCCGGTCGCCAGGGACGTCATCAGGATCGGCGCCAGCCGTTCGCGGGCCGCGCGGATCACCAGGCCGACGCCGAATGTCTCGCCCTCCTCCCGTTCGAGGTGCTGGGCGTGGCTGATCAGCAGGATGCCGTTGCGGGCGGCGATCCCGAAGACGGTGAAGAACCCGACCAGGGAACCGATGGAGATGATCCCCCCGGTCGAGAAGGCGGCCAGCACCCCGCCGACCAGAGCGATGGGCAGCGTGACGAAGGAGAGCAGGGCCGGGCGCCAGCTGCCGAGCGAGACCTGCAGCAGCAGGAAGATGAGGACCAGGGCGATCGCGCCGGTGGTGAACAGCCGCTCCGAGGCCGCCTGCTGCTCCTCGAACTCCCCGAAGAGCTCCACGTGGTAGCCGCGGGGGAACTCGTGCGCGTCCAGCTGGCCGTCCAGCTCTTCCCCCACGGTCCCGATGTCGACACCCTCGACGTCGGCGAGGACGTCCAGGTGCCGTGAGCCGTCCTCGCGGTCGATCGAGTTGGCGGCCGGCTGCAGGGTGACCGAGGCGACGTCGCTCAGCTTGATCCGCTGACCGGAGGGCGTGTCGATCAGCAGGTTCGCCACATCGGGGACACTGTCGCGGACCTCCGGAACACTCCAGACCACGACGTCGTACGCCCGGCCGGCGCGGAAGATGTCGCCGACCTCCTCGCCGGCGACCAGCGTCGCGGCAGCCCGGCGCACGTCCCCGGGCTTGAGCCCGTACCGGCCGGCCCGCTCCATGTCCACCTGGACGTCGAGCTGCGGGACGTCCGTGTGCAGGCTGGAGTGCTCGTTGACCACGCCGTTGATGCCGCCGAGGATCTCCTCGATCTGCGCCGCTTCGTCCGTGAGGGTGTGCAGGTCGGGCCCGAACAGCCGGATGACGATGGGTTCACTGCCGCCCGCGACGACCTCCTTGACCCGCTCGTCCAAGTAGGTCTTCCGGTCGCGGAAGAGGCCGGGGTAGTTCGCGACGACCTCGTCGACCGCGGCGATCGTCGCGTCGTAGTCGACGTGTGGATCGATGCTGATCCAGTTCTCACCGAAGTTGATGCCGTAGGGCTCGTCCCCCTGGAAGGCCTGGCCGATGTGCGCGCCGAAGTTGCGCACCCCCGGGATGGCCTGGAGGTCCTTGGCGGCCGCCAGGGTGATCCGCTGCATCTCCACGGACGACGTGCCGGGTTGGGACACCCAGTGCATGAGGAAGTCCCGCTCCTTGAAGTGCGGGAGCAATGCCTGTCCCAGCGTGGGGATGACGGCCAGCGCCAGGACGAGCAGCAGGCCGGTCCCGGCGTAGATCCGCCCCGGCCGGCGGATGATCCGCGTCAGCAGGCCGGCGTAGCCCCGCTGCAGCCGGCGCACCATCGGCGACTCACGTCGTTCGACGGGAGCTTTGCGCAGCAAGATCAGGGTCAGCGCCGGCGTCACGGTCAGGGCCACCACGAGCGAGGCCAGGATCGCCAGCGTGTACGAGAGGGCCAGCGGCTGGAAGAAAGCACCGGTCAGCCCTTCCAGGAGGAACACGGGCAGGGAGGCCGCGACGATGATGAGCGTCGCGAAGACGATCGGGCTCCGGACCTCCAGTGACGCCTCCAGGATGACCTTGGCCGTCGAGACGCCACTGCCGGACAGCCGATGTTGCCGCAACCGCCGCACGATGTTCTCGACGTCGATGATCGCGTCGTCGACGAGCGCCCCCAGGGCTATCACCAGCCCGGCCAGGGTCATCGTGTTGATGGTCTGGTCCTGCGCGTGCAGAACGAGCAGGCTGGCCGTGAGCGACAGCGGGATGGTCGCCAGGCTGATGAGGGCCACGCGCCACTCGAACAGGAACAGCGCCAGGATCACCGCGACCAGCAGGAAGCCGAGGATGATCGCCTCGGTCAGATTGTCGATCGCCGTCTGGATGAAGTTCTCCTGCTGGAAGATCGTGGAGTCGAACCGGACGCTGGGCAGGCTCGGCTCCAGGGACTCGACGACCTCCTCCACGCCGTGCGTCAGCTCGACCGTGTCGGCCCACGGCAACTTCTCGACAATGAGCATCAGGCCGAGCTCGCCGTTGACGGCGCCGTCTCCGAGGAGCGGCTGGTGGTCCTCCACGACGTTCGCGACATCACCCAGCCGCACGACCGGCGGGGGGGCCTCGGCGTCGGACTCCGTCTCCGCCCCCGGGTCGGTGAGCGCGACCGGTGCCACCGTCTCGATCGGGACCTGGGCGAGGTCGGCGGGCGTGACGATGGGCAGCACCGTGCGCACGTTCAGCCGCTGGCTGGGCGTCTCCACGATTCCGCCGGGACCGATGATCGACCCCTTGTCGTGCAGCAGGAGTCCGGAGTCCACGGCCTCCGCGGTGGTCTCCATCACCTGATCGAGACTGATGCCGTGCTGCTGCATCGCCTCCGGCCGGACCTGCACCTGCATCATCTGCAGCCGCTCGCCCCACAGGGTCACGTTGGCGACACCGGGTACCTGGAGCAGCCGTGCGCGGATCGTCCAGTAGGCCGTCATGGACATCTGGATGAGGGACTGGTCGTGCGATGTCATCCCGATCTTGACTGCCCGGCTGGTTGCCGACGCCGGGGCGAGCATGACCGGCGGGGCGGCCCAGGTGGGCAGGGTGGAGCTGACCCCCGTCATACGTTCCTGGACGAGCTGGCGTGCCGAGATCAGGTCCACGTCCCGATCGAAGATCAGCGTCACGCTGGAGAGCTGGGGCGACGACTTGGAGCGCAGGATGTCCAGGCCCTCCACGCCGTTGAACGCCTGCTCGAGCGGGACGGTGACCAGTTCCTCGACGTCAGCCGTGGAGAGGCCGAGGCAGATCGTCTGGACGACGACCCTCGGGGGCGCGAACTCGGGGAAGACGTCCAAGCGGGACGACGGGAGGACGACGATCCCCACGGCCATGACCAGCGCACCGACGGCGGCAACCAGGTGCCGGAAGCGCAGGCTGGTCGCGACCGCCCAGCCCATGAGTGTCCGCCGCTGCCCGGCCATCACTCGCCACCGCTGATGCCGGCCTCCACGCCGACCAGCTCCGCGGCGCCGACGGTGACGACCGCGGCGCCCGGCTCAGGGCCGGTACTGAGCACGGCAGTGCCTCCGTCGACGCCGGCGATCGTGATGGGTGCGCGCTGGTAGACGCGTGGTTCCAGTTCGACGAAGGTCCACGTCCCTCCGTCGGCGTCGTACAGCACCGCGGCGTACGGGATGGAGAGGGCACCCGCCTGTCCCGACACCGGTGCCGTCGCGACACCCAGGCGCCGTTCGGCGTCCTCGATGAGGGTCAGGCGCGCCGGCCCGCCGTCGGCGGCGGTCTCCACCGACGCCGGTGCGACGGCAAGGTCCTCCTCGGCCTCCGCCGCGCTCTGACAACCGGCGAGTGCCAGCGTGCCGGCCACGAACAGCGAGGCGATCCCGTACGGACGAGCGGTCCTCATCACAGCACCTGTTTCCTGCTTGGTCTGGTTGTCGTGGAATGCGTGCTTTGCGTGGCCGACAGCGGGCTCCCGTGGTTCGCCGTCCGGTGTGTCGAGCCCGATGACCGGCGGCGGGCGGAGCCCCCCGACGGCGGCGACCAGGCCCGGGACCAGGAAGAGCACCACGACGGTGGACGTGACGAGCCCACCCAGGAGCGCGATCGCAAAGGGCTGCAGCAACTCCAGGCCGGGTCCCCCGATGACGGCCGCCGGGAGGAACGCGGCGGCGGAGACGAGGACGGCGACGGTCACCGGCGGGCTCTGTTCGCGGGCGGCAGACCACACCGCATGCGCCGGCGTCCCACCTCCGGTTCCCAGCAGGGCCTGGGCATGCCGGACGAGCACCAGCGACTGGCGGACCGCCAGCGCGACGACGGCCAGGACCGCGGCCAGGGCCGC
>JAOPUS010000026.1 GCA_025963345.1 Blastococcus sp.
AGCTCCCGGCCGGCTGCGACGTCGACACGCACATCAACCCGCCCTACAACCCGTGGGACCAGCGGCTGAGCCTGGTGCCCGACGGCGACCTGATCCGGACGCTCCGGGCCGGGCAGGCCTCGATCGCCACCGGCCGCATCGCCCGGTTCACCGAGAAGGGCATCGAGCTGGAGTCCGGGGAGCACCTGGACGCCGACGTGATCGTCACCGCCACCGGGCTGAACCTGCTGGCCATGGGCGGGATGTCCCTGGTCGTCGACGGGGCGCCGGTGGACGTCTCGGAGACCGTCTCCTACAAGGGGATGATGCTGTCCGGCGTCCCCAACTTCACGATGGTGATCGGCTACACGAACGCCTCCTGGACGCTCAAGGCCGACCTGGTCAACCGCTACGTCTGCCGGCTGCTGAACCACCTCGACGCCGAGGGCTACGTGGCGGCCACCCCTGTCGCGCCGCCCGAGGGGGCCGACCTGCCCTTCCTCGACCTGGCCTCGGGCTACGTGCAGCGCAGCCTCGACAACCTGCCCAAGCAGGGGTCGCGCACGCCCTGGCGCCTGCACCAGAACTACATCCGCGACGTCCAGCTGATGCGCCGCGGCTCCTTGGAGGACGAGGGCATGACCTTCCAGCGGCGCACGCCGGCCACCCGGATCGAGAAGGCGGTCGCCTGATGGACGCGTACCAGTTCGCCGGCGGCACTGCGGTCGTGACCGGGGCGGCCAGTGGCATCGGCGCGGCGCTCGCCGTCCAGCTGGCCGGGCGCGGCAGCAACCTGGTCCTGGTCGACCGCGACAAGGAGCGCCTGGACGGCGTCGCCGACGACGTGCGGCGGGACCACCCGCGGCTCACTGTCGACACCTTCGTGGTGGACCTGTCCGACGACGCGGCCACCGCGGAGGCCGCGGAGGCGCTCGCCGCGGCGCATCCCGGGACGACGCTGCTGGTGAACAACGCCGGGGTGGCCCTGGGTGGGCGCTTCGACCAGGTGACCCTCGAGGAGTTCGACTGGGTGATGGCGGTCAACTTCCGCTCCGTCGTCCGGCTGACCCACGCGTTCCTGCCGGCGCTCAAGGCGCATCCGGGGGCGCACCTCGTCAACGTCTCCAGCGTCTTCGGGATCTTCGCCCCCGCCGGTCAGGCCGCCTACTCGGCCAGCAAGTTCGCCGTCCGCGGCTTCAGCGAGGCGGTGCGGCACGAGCTTGCGGAGAACGGCGTCGGCGTGACCGTCGTGCACCCGGGCGGGATCAAGACCCGCATCGCGGAGAGCGCGCGCACGGGGTCCGGGGTGTCGGTCGAGGAGTACGAGCAGGGCCGCAAGCAGTTCGCCAAGCTGCTGACCATGCCGCCCGAGGCCGCCGCGGCACAGATCGTCGCGGCCATCGAGAAGCGCCGTCCGCGGCTGCTCATCGGCTGGAGCGCCAAGGTCCCCGACGTCCTGGTCCGGCTGATGCCTGGGAGCTACTGGAAGCTGATCGCGCGCCGCGCGGGCCGCCCGACGCCGCCGTCCTGACCGCGGGCCACTCGGGTTGACTGCTGGCGTGCCCGCCGTGCGTCCTGTCCCCACCTCGCCCGTTCCCCCGGCGTTCGTCCGCGCCCACACCCGGCCGGTGCGGCCGGAACTCGTCCCCGAGGTCTCGCTGCTGGTGGCCGCCGACGTCGTCGCGCTGTGGGAGGCGATGGAGGAGCGGGGGAGTGCGCGGTTGGAGCCTCCGTTCTGGGCCGCCGCGTGGCCGGGTGGTCAGGCGCTCGCCCGCTACGTCCTCGACTGCCCTGCGATCGTGGCCGGCCGGTCGGTGCTCGACCTCGGCTCGGGCAGCGGACTGGTCGCCGTCGCCGCCGGCCTCGCGGGCGCACAACGCCTCGTCGCCAGCGAGATCGATCCCTTCGGCAGGACCGCGATCGGGCTGAACGCCGAACTCAACGGGACGTGGCCGGTCGAGGTGGTCGGGGACGTGCTGGACGACGGCCCCCCCGACGTGGACGTCGTCCTGGCCGGGGACGTCTGCTATGACCGCGCGATGTCCGAGCGCGTGCTGCCCTATCTGGACGCGGCGCGGGCGCGGGGAGCCGAGGTGTACCTGGGTGACCCGGGCCGCCCGTACGTGCCGAAGGCTCGGCTGACGGCGGTGGCAACCTTCGACGTGCCCGACACCGAGGGACCGCAGGTCCGCCGGACGACGGTCTGGCGGCTGCCCTGAGAGGCGTCCGCGAGATGCATCACGTGTGGAATTCCGGGCTACTGATTGTCACGACTCGGTAACGACGGCTACCGTGACTCCCGTCCGGCAGGTCGTCACGTCCCCATCCGGGGAGTCCGCGCCGGGCGCCGCCGAATCGCCGCATGCACTCGATCCTGAGCTGCCGGCGAGCCGGGGACCCACCGCAGTACTGGGGTGAATCCTTCCCTCGAGCCCGGCTCGAGGGCGGGTAGGGCTTCTTCCCGCCCGAATCCGTCAGCTAACTCGGTAGGCGGCCACGGAAGAAACGGAGAGCCGCCCCGTGGCGCGCCCACGGGCACCACTTGCACGGAGCAGTAGCCGGCACGGATCGTCCCGCGGGCCTCGCCCGCGCTGACCTGAGTCCGCCGGGCCCCGGCCCGCCGCGCTGCGTCTCCCACGTCCGCAGTAGTACGCCTGCGCCCTGCGCCGGCCGGTCCGCTGCGCCCGAACCCCCGGAGCACTCGCACCTCATGAATCTCCGCACCATCGCTTCTGCCCGCCTGCGGGCGTTCCGCCCGTCCGCCGCCGCGCACCGCCTGCCGGTCGCCGGCCGCCGGCCCGCCCTCTACCTCACTGTCGCCGCCGCAGGCGCGCTGATGGTGAACGTGCTCACGGCCGGCGAGCCGGCCTCGCACGCCGACGCACAGCCGACATCGGTCAGCATCGCCGCGCAGCTGGGCATCCCGGCCGAGCAGACCCAGATCGCCCACGAGGACGCCGTCCGCCCGCTCGAGCAGCTCACCGCGAGCCGCAGCGAGCGCGACGCCGACCGCGCTGCCGCCGCCCAGGCGCAGGCCGCCGCCGACCAGGCCGAGCTCGACCGCATC
>JAOPUS010000051.1 GCA_025963345.1 Blastococcus sp.
AAGGGCTCGGTCATGCGCCTGGGCGAGCGTGCGCACGTCCCGGTCGAGGTCATCCCGACCGGCTCGATCGCACTGGATGTGGCACTGGGGATCGGCGGCCTGCCGCGCGGGCGGATCATCGAGATCTACGGCCCGGAAAGTTCGGGCAAGACGACGGTCGCCCTGCATGCAGTGGCCAGTGCGCAGGCTCTGGGCGGCGTGGCGGCGTTCATCGACGCCGAACACGCGCTGGATCCCGAGTACGCCCGCGCTCTGGGCGTCGACACCGACGCCCTGCTGGTGAGCCAGCCCGACACCGGAGAGCAGGCCCTCGAGATCGCGGACATGCTCATCCGCTCCGGCGCGATCAGCATTATCGTCATCGACTCGGTGGCGGCATTGGTCCCTCGCGCCGAGATCGAGGGCGAGATGGGCGACTGCCACGGCGGGCTGCAGGCGCGCCTCATGAGCCAGGCCCTGCGCAAGATCACCGGTGCGCTGAGCAACTCCAACACCCCGATGATCTTCATCAAGCAGCTGCGCGAGAAGGTGGGCGTCGTCTACGGCTCACCCGAGGTCACCACCGGTGGTCGCGCCCTGAAGTTCTACTCGTCGGTCCGCCTCGACGTCCGCCGCATCGAGACCCTGAAGCAGGGCACCCACGCGGTCGGCAGCCGCACGCGCATCAAGGTCGTCAAGAACAAGGTCGCCGCGCCGTTCAAGCAGGCCGAGCTCGACATCCTCTGGGGCCAGGGGTTCAGCCGCGAGGGCGGACTGATCGACGTCGGGGTCGAGCAGGGCTTCGTCAAGAAGTCCGGCGCCTGGTACACGTACGAGGGCGACCAGCTCGGTCAGGGCAAGGAGAACTCCCGCAACTTCCTGAAGGACAACCCCGACCTCGCCGACGAGATCGAGAAGAAGATCAAGGAGAAGCTGGGGATCGGCGCCACGCTCGACACGCCTGCCGCCCCCGCCGCCCCCGCCGCGCCCGCCGCGCCCGCCGACTTCTGAGCCGCCCGATGACCGGCTGGTCCTCCACCCGCCGACGCCCCGACTCCGGTCGCGGCAGCCGGCGGACGTCGGCCACCCCGGACGACGCTCCCCTGAACCCGGACGTCGATTCGGAGTCGCCGGAGGAGATGAACGACCCGGAGTCGGTGGCCCGGGGGGTCTGTCTGCGGGCCCTGACCGGGACGCCGAAGACCCGCCAGCAGCTGGCCGACCTGCTCACGAAGCGGGGCGTGCCCGATGACGCTGCGGAAGCAGTCCTCGACCGCTTCACCGAGGTCGGTCTGATCGACGACGCCGCGTACGCCCGCGCCTGGGTCAGCTCCCGTCAGGCCGGTCGCGGACTGGCCCGGCGCGCGCTCAGCGCCGAGCTGCGCGCGAAGGGGGTCGATCCGGAGGTGGCCGCCGAGGCCGTCGAGCAGGTCGACGACGAGGACGAGCGAGCCGCCGCCCAGCGGCTCGTCGAGCGCCGGATGCCCAGCATGGGGCGCCTGGACCGGGTTACTGCATCCCGGCGGCTGATGGGGATGCTCGCGCGCAAGGGATACAACGGCGGGTTGGCGGCAGCTGTCATTCGCGAGGCGCTCGACCTCGCCGACGACGAGGCGCTCGCCGCGGGGGAGTTCGACGACACCGACGCGCTGACCTGAGGCGCTCTCGCCCGAGGGCGGTTCCCTCAGGTGGGGTCGGGGTCCCGCGGGCCCTGCCGCGGGCCGCTCGAGGAGTCGACGACGTCGTCCGCGTAGGGCGTGTGCGCCCTGCCGGCGTGGGCCTCCACCTGCAGTCGCTCCAGCAGGTGCGGGTAGTGGGCCTCGAAGGCCGGGCGCTCGGACCGGATGCGCGGGATTTCGATGAAGTTGTGCCGCGGCGGCGGCGACGACGTCGCCCATTCCAGCGAGTTCCCGTGGCCCCACGGGTCGTCGCGTAGCGCGAGCCGGCCGTACTTCCACGACTTCACGACGTTGTAGAGGAATGGCAGCGCCGATGCGCCGAGCACGAACGCGAAGATCGTCGAGATGACGTTCAGCGTGGTGAACCCGTCCGACGGCAGGTAGTCGGCGTACCGGCGCGGCATGCCCTCACCGCCCAGCCAGTGCTGGAGCAGGAACGTGCCGTGGAAGCCGATGAACGTCAGCCAGAAGTGCAGCTTCCCGACCCGCTCGTCCATCATCCGGCCGCAGATCTTCGGGAACCAGAAGTAGATGCCGGCGTAGGCCGCGAACACGACCGTGCCGAACACGACGTAGTGGAAGTGCGCCACCACGAAGTACGTGTCGTGCACGTGCCAGTCCAGCGGCGGGCTGGCCAGCAGCACGCCGGTGAGGCCACCGAGCAGGAACGTGACCATGAAGCCGACCGAGAACAGCATGGGCGTCTCGAAGGTCAGCTGGCCGCGCCACATGGTGCCGATCCAGTTGAAGAACTTGAGGCCCGTCGGCACCGCGATCAGGTAGGTCAGGAACGCGAAGAACGGCAGCAGCACCGCGCCGGTGGCGAACATGTGGTGGGCCCACACGGCGACGGACAGGAAGCCGATCATCATCGTCGCCCCGACCATCCCCTTGTAGCCGAACAGCGGCTTGCGGCTGAAGACGGGGATGACTTCGGTGACGATGCCGAAGAACGGCAGCGCGATGATGTAGACCTCGGGGTGTCCGAAGAACCAGAACAGGTGCTGCCACAGCATCGGACCCCCGTTCTGACGGGTGTAGACGAGGGCACCGAGGTTGCGGTCGGCCAGCAGGGCAAGCAGCGCGGCGGTCAGGATCGGGAACGCCAGCAGGATCAGCAGGCTGGTGACCAGGGTGTTCCAGGTGAAGATCGGCATCCGGAACATCGTCATGCCCGGCGCTCGCAGGCAGACGATCGTGGTGATGAAGTTGACGCCACCGAGGATCGTCCCGAGGCCGCTCACCGCCAGACCGGCCATCCAGAGGTTCGAGCCCACGCCCGGGGAGTGCACGATGTCCGACAACGGGGCGTACGCCGTCCAGCCGAAGTCCGGCGCGCCGCCGGGGGTGATGAAGCTCGAGGTGACCATCGTGCTGCCGAACAGGAACAGCCAGAAGGACAGCGCGTTCAGCCGCGGGAAGGCGACGTCCGGCGCCCCGATCTGCAGCGGCATGATCAGGTTGCCGAACGCGAAGAACAGCGGCGTCGCGAACATGAGCAGCATCAGCGTGCCGTGCATCGTGAACAACTGGTTGTACTGCTCCGGCGACAGGAACTGCATTCCCGGCTGACCGAGCTCGGCCCGCATGAGCATCGCCATGAGGCCGCCCATGAGGAAGAACACGAACGACGCGGTCAGATACATGAGGCCGATCGTCTTGTGATCGGTCGTCCGCAGGAGGTTCAGCAGCCGGGAGCCCTTGGTCGCGATGTGTGCGGGGCTCGGCCGGCTGATGATCGGCTGCGGCGCGATCGCGGTCATGCCCGCGCCACCGTCAGGGTGTGCACCTCGGTCAGCGGCACTCCGGCTGTGGCGGACATGGGCGGCCCCCGGTCCTCTCGCGCTGCGCGCGACTCTGCGGATCCCGTGTCGCTCGCTGACTCCGAGCGGCAAGCCCATGGTGGCCCATCAGGGCGCGCAGGGATACCCGGCGGCGAATGCGACCGGGCGGGGCGGAGATCCGCCGGGATTCAGCTCGCGGCGACCCAGGCGCTCACGTCGACGGCGACGCCGTCCGGGGCATCCGGATCCGGCACCAGCCAGGCGTCGTCCCGTCGCTGGCCGTCGCCCAGCCAGCGCCGGATCTGACGGTCGAAGCCGTGCCTTGACGGCGAACCGGGCTCGCCGGCCGGGCCGAGGAAGGTGACGTCGGCTTCGGTGTCGTCGGCATAGCGCAGGACGACGCGGCACCGGGAGCGGCGGTGGCGCGCCGGAGGCACCGCCTCGCGCACGACCGCGGACTCGGCGCCGGCCGCCGTGGCGAAGTCGGCTGCTGCCGACCGCAGCCGGGCCACGAACTGCTGCGCGGCGTCCGACTCAGGGGCGACTTCCTCGGCGGAAGGGGTCCGGGCAGCCAGTGGTTCGGGGGTGAGGCGTTCGGTGGCCGCCTCTGCGTTGCCGGTTCGGCCACGACCTGCTCGGGGGACGGGGGGCAGGGTGCGCCGCCCAGCGGCATGCATCGTCTCCATGTGGCCTTCAGTCTCAGGGCCGGGAACAGCGTGTCGTGTACGACGCGCCGGGCTGGGACGGGTGTGTCAGGCGGTGACGGCACCGCCGGCGCCGCCACCCATCTGCACGTCTGCCGGGAGCTCCACCTCGGCAGTGGCGGCCACCTTGGCATTCCGTCGCGTCCGGCGTTCCACATACTTGGCGAGCTGGGACAGCAGCACGTTCACGATGATGTAGATCAGTCCGGCGGCGACATAGAGCTGGAAGGTGTACAGATCGCCGAACTGGAAGTTGAAGAACTCCACGAGGCTGCGCGCCTGCCGCAGCAGCTCGAAGTAGCCGACGATGAAGCCCAGCGAGGAGTCCTTGAGGAGGACGACGAGCTGTGCGATCAGGACGGGCAGCATCCGGCGGACAGCCTGGGGGAGAAGCACCAGCAGCATCACCTGGGACGTGCGCATGCCCAGCGCCGAGGCGGCCTCGCGTTGCCCGCGATCGACCGACAGGATCCCGGCTCGGAAGATCTCGGCCAGGACCGACATGTTGTACAGCGTCAGGCCGAGGGCCAGTGCGCCGAAGGCGCCCACCCGCAGGCCGATGGTCGGCAGGTACAGCAGGCAGAACAGGATCAGGATCAGCAGCGGCACCGCGCGGAAGAACTCGATCACCACGGTGACCGGCACCCGTACCCACGCGTGGTCCGACAACCGGCCGAAGGCGAGCAGCGCACCGAGGACGGTGGCCGCGACCATGCTGACGGCGGCGACCTTCAGCGTGTCGACCAGGGCGTTGCCGAGAGCCTGGGGAACGCCGGCGCGGAAGTCGAAGAGGATCGCCCACCGGGCCGGTTCCAGCTGACCGTTCGAGCCGAGTCGCCACAGCGCCAGGCCGATGAGTGCGAGGACCAGCACCAGGCCCAGGGTGGTGCCGATGCGCTGCCGGCGTCGCGCTTGGGGGCCGGGCAGATCGAAGAGGACCGTCGGGGTGGTCATCGGAGGATCGCCGTCCGTCGCTCGATGACACCGATCAGCCACGCCGACGGCAGGGTGATGATCAGGTACGCGACCACGATCGCCATGAAGACCACGAGCAGCTGGTCGGCGTTCTGGTTGGCCAGCCGTTGCAGCGTGGCGGTGAGGTCAGTGACCGCGAAGCCGGCGGCGATCGACGTGTTCTTCGCCAGCGCGATCCAGACGTTGCCCAGCGGGGGGACGACGGTCCGGAAAGCCTGCGGCAGGACGATGGTTCCCAGGGTCTGGCGGAAGTCGAGGCCGAGGGCCCGTGCCGCCTCGGCCTGCCCCGACGGCACCGAGTTGATGCCGGAGCGCAGCGCCTCGGAGACGAAGGCCGCCGTGTAGAGGGAGAGGGCGGCGACGGCGGAGATGAACCGGGACGGGAACTGCAGGTCGATCTCGACGATGCCGAACGCCAGGAAGAAGAACACCACAGTCAGCGGGGTGTTGCGGAAGACCTCGACATAGAACGTGGCGGCGGCGCGCAGCGGCGCGACCGGGCTCACCCGCATCGCCGTCAGCAGCGTGCCGAGGACGAGGGCGCAGATGCCGCTGGTGACCGCCAGCGCCAGGGTCGTCAGGAACGCGTCCCGCAGCAGCGGGAAGTTGTCGGCCAGGAAGGACATGCCACCCCCTCTCGATCGGTGTCAGGCAGGGAGCCTGGTGGGGCCGGGGAGTCCCGGCCCCACCAGGGCAGCGTCAGTACCGGTTGACCTTCGGCGGCTCGGGGGCCTCCGTGCCGGTGATCTTCCCGGCGGTGCGGTCCCAGGCCTCGGCCCAGGCGCCGTCCTGGAAGGACTCCTCGAGGACGTCGTTGATGAAGGAGCGGAACTGGTCGTCGCCCTTCTTCAGGCCGATGCCGTAGGGCTCCTTGGTGAACGGCTTGCCCACCAGCTCGAAGGCGTCGGGGCTGCCGGCGACCAGGCCGGTCAGGATGACGTTGTCGGTCGTGACGGCCTGCACGTTGCCGTTCCTCAGGTCGTCGGCGCACTTGGAGTACACGTCGTACGTCGTCAGCTGTGCCTGGGGGTAGTTGTCGCGGATGTTCTGCGCCGGGGTCGACCCCTCGACCGAGCAGACCGTCTTGCCGGCGAGGTCGTCAGGTCCGGCGATGTTCTCGGGGTTCCCCTTCGCCACCATGATGTCCTGGCCGGCCTCGTAGTACGGCCCGGCGAAGTCGACGACCTGCTTGCGGGTGTCGTTGATCGTGTACGTCGCGACCACGATGTCGACCTGGCCGTTCTGGATGAACGGCTCGCGGTTGGCCGAGACGGTCTCCGTCCAGGTGATCTTGTCGGCATCGATCCCGAGCTTGGCGGCGACGAGCTTGCCGATCTCGACGTCGAAGCCCTCCGGCTCCTGGGTGCGGGGGTTGAGCAGGCCGAACCCGGGCTGGTCGAACTTCGTCCCGATGGTGATCGCGCCGGCCTCGTTCAGCCGCGCCATCGTCGTGCCGGCGTCGAACTGGACCTCCGTGTCGACGGCGGCGGTGCTGCCCGACGACTCCGCGGCCTGGTTGCCGGCCTCACTGGAGCAGCCGGCCAGGGCCAGTCCCAGCACCGCCAGAGTGGCGGCGTAACGGGTGATGCGCATGAGCTTTCCTTCCGGTTGTGCGATAGCTCAGTGGTTGAGGATCTTGGACAGGAAGTCCTTGGCGCGGTCCGACGCCGGGTTGGTGAAGAACGTCTCCGGATCGGCGGACTCGACAATCCGGCCGCCGTCCATGAAGACGACCCGGTTGGCCGCACGGCGGGCGAAGCCCATCTCGTGGGTGACGACGATCATCGTCATGCCGTCGCCGGCGAGGCCGATCATCACCTCGAGGACCTCGTTGATCATCTCGGGGTCGAGGGCCGACGTCGGCTCGTCGAACAACATGACCTTCGGGTCCATCGCCAGTGCTCGCGCGATGGCTACCCGCTGCTGCTGACCGCCCGACAGCTGGGCCGGGTACTTGTCGGCCTGGGCGCTGACGCCGACCCGCTCGAGCAGCTCGCGGGCGTGCTTCTCCGCCTCGGCCTTCGATTTCCCGCGGACCTTGATCGGGCCGAGGGTGACGTTCTCCAGGATCGTCTTGTGCGCGAAGAGGTTGAAGCTCTGGAACACCATGCCGACGTCACTGCGCAGGCGGGCGAGCTGCTTGCCCTCCTCGGGCAGCTTCTCGCCGTCGATGGCGATCTCGCCCTTCTGGATCGACTCCAGGCGGTTGATCGTGCGGCAGAGCGTCGACTTCCCCGAACCGGACGGTCCGATGACGACGACGACCTCCCCGCGGGCGATCTCCAGGTCGATGTCCTGCAGCACGTGCAGTTCGCCGAACCACTTGTTGACGCCGGACAGGCGGACGAGAGGCTCTCCGTTCGGACTGCTGCTCACCTTGGCGACCCTAAGGGGGGCGGGAGTCGCGGGGCGGTCCACCCCGTCACGAAGGCGTAACGGATCCGCCCGGGACCGGATAGTTCCCGGTCAGGGCAACGGTTCGACAACAGGTGGTGGAGCGGTGCGTCCGCTATCGGTGTGCGACGGAGAAGTCATCGCCGGGCCGGCACTCGAGGACGTCGCAGATCGCGGTGAGGGTGGAGAACCGCACCGGGTCGTACTCTCGCTGCTGACATGAGCAGCTTCCCCGCGGCCCCGGCGCGCACGTATCGGGTGCGCACCTACGGGTGCCAGATGAACGTGCACGACTCCGAGCGCCTGTCCGGCCTCCTGGAGCAAGCCGGCTACATCGCTGCACCGGAGGGGGACGACGCCGACATCGTTGTCCTCAACACCTGTGCGGTGCGGGAGAACGCAGACAACCGGCTCTACGGCAACCTCGGCCACCTGCGCCCGGTCAAGGACGCCCACCCCGGCATGCAGATCGCCGTCGGCGGCTGCCTCGCGCAGAAGGACCGCGGGGAGATCGTCCGCCGCGCACCGTGGGTCGACGTCGTCTTCGGGACGCACAACGTCGGCTCGCTGCCTGCCCTGCTCGACCGTGCCCGGCACAACGCCGAGGCGCAGGTGGAGATCGTCGAGTCCCTCGAGGTCTTCCCCTCGACCCTGCCGGCCAAGCGCGACTCCGCCTACTCCGGCTGGGTCTCGATCAGCGTCGGGTGCAACAACACCTGCACGTTCTGCATCGTCCCGTCGCTGCGCGGCACGGAGAAGGACCGCCGTCCCGGCGAGATCCTGGCCGAGGTGCAGGCACTGGTCGACCAGGGCGTGCTCGAGGTGACCCTGCTGGGTCAGAACGTGAACGCCTACGGCGTCGAGTTCCGCGACCGCGGCGCCTTCGCCGACCTGCTTCGTGCGGCAGGCCGCATCGACGGACTCGAGCGGGTGCGGTTCACCAGCCCGCATCCCCGGGAGTTCACCGACGACGTCATCGCCGCGATGGCCGAGACGCCGGCGGTGTGCCACCAGTTGCACATGCCGCTGCAGTCGGGGTCCGACGACGTGCTGCGCCGGATGCGCCGCGGCTACCGGCAGGAGCGCTACCTCGGGATCATCGACCGCGTCCGGGCAGCGATGCCCGATGCGGCGATCACCACCGACATCATCGTCGGCTTCCCCGGCGAGACCGAAGCGGACTTCCAGCAGACCCTCGACGTCGTGCGCCAGGCGCGGTTCGCCAGCGCCTTCACCTTCCAGTACTCCAAGCGCCCCGGGACCCCGGCCGCGGAGATGGACGGGCAACTGCCCAAGGACGTCGTCCAGGAGCGCTATCTCCGGCTGACCGCACTGCAGGACGAGATCAGCTGGGCGGAGAACCAGGCGCTCGTCGGCCGGCAGGTCGAACTGCTGGTGGCCGCGGGCGAGGGCAGCAAGGACGCGGCCACCGGTCGGCTGTCGGGCCGTGCCCGCGACGGCCGGCTCGTGCACTTCACCGCGGCGGACGGCGTTCGTCCCGGTGACGTCGTCGAGACGGTCGTGACCGCCGCCAAGCCGCACTTCCTCGTCGCCGACGGCGCGCTGCTCACGCACCGCCGCACCCGTGCGGGCGACGCGACCGAGGCCGGCACGCGCCCGTCGACCCCCGGGATCCTGCTCGGCATGCCGCGGATCGGCGCCCCGGCGTAAGCCGGGGGGTCAGCGCCGGGAGGCGGACTTCTCGGCCTCGGCCAGCCACTCACGCCGGGTGGCGAGGTTGGCCTGCGCCTCCTCGATCCGCCGCTTGTCACCGGCGGCCTCGGCCTTGGCCAACTGCTCCTCGGCCTTGGTGACGGCGGCACGCAGGGAGGTCACCATCGGGTTCTCGGGCGCCGTGCGGGCGCGCGAGGTGTCGGTGGCGCCGCGGACCTTCTGCTCCACGGCCTGCATGCGGTCCTCCAGTGAGCGCATGACGCCGCGCGGCACGTGGCCGATCGCGTCGTAGCGCTCCTGGATCTTGCGCAGCGCGTTCTGGGCGCCGCGCAGATCGGTCGTGGGGTCGAGCTTCTCGGCCTCGGCGAGCAGTTCTTCCTTCTGCTGCTGGTTGGCCTGCTCCTCGCCGGTGCGCTTCTTGTCCGACTCGGCACGGGCCGCGAAGAAGACGTCCTGCGCCGCGCGGAACTCCTTCCACAGGTCGTCGTCGCCGTCCCGCCCGGTGCGCGGTACCGCCTTCCAGCGGTCCATGAGCGACCGCATGGCGGCACTCGTCGGGCCCCAGTCGGTGGAGGTCGCCAGCTTCTGGGCCTCCGTGATGAGGTCCTGCTTGGCCTGACGGGCCTCCCCGCGCTGGGCGTCCAGCGAGGCGAAGTGCGCGCCCCGCCGCCGGCCGAAGGCGTCGCGGGCCGCGGCGAACCGGGTCCACAGCGCCTCGTCGGTCTTGCGGTCGATCCCGCGGATCGTCTTCCACTCCTCGACGATCGCCTTCAGTCGGTCCCCGGCCGCCTTCCACGCCGTCGACTCCGCGGCGATCTGCTCCGCCTCGACGGCCAGCGCCTCCTTGCGGGCGATCTGCCCGGCGCGGGCGGCGGCCTTCTCGGCCCGGGACTCGGCAGCGGCGGAGTCGGCCGTGCCGACCATCGCCTGCGCCCGGGCGGCGAGCCCGTCGAGATCGCCGACGGCGGCGGCCGTCGGAATCGACTCGGCGAGGACCTGAGCCTTGTTCTTGATCTCCCCGGGGTTGCCGGTGTGGGCCTTCAGTCGCGCCTCGAGGAGGGACACCTCGGTGGCGAGGTCGTCGTAGCGGCGTCCGTAATGGGCCAGTCCGGCGGCCGGCTCCCCGGCCTGCCACGAGCCGACGGCGCGCTCACCGTCGGCGGTGCGCACGTAGACGGTCCCGTCCTCGTCGACCCGGCCCCATGCGGAGGGGTCGCTCACCTCGGCAGCGGGGACCTCGACGGGGGCAGCGGCAGCGAGCGCGGCGACCGGTGCGGGGGACGGCGCCGGCGGTCGGGGTGCCATGGGGCGGGGCGCCATCGGCTTCGGCGCGGCCGGCTTCGGGACGACGGACTCCGGGCTGACCTCAGCGGCGGGCTCGGCCGCCGGGTCGGCAGCGGGTTTTGCAGCCGGCTCCACCGGATCCGCGGTGGGGTCGGCCAGCGCGGCATCGGCGGGGGAGGGTGCGGTCGGGGTGCCCGCGTCGGGCGTGACCGCCTCGGGGGCGACCGCGTCGGGGATCGCCTCGGGGGTGGCCGTTTCCTCGTTCACCGCCTCCGGGCTGATCGCGTCCTTGTTCTCCACAATCGGCGGAGAGGCCTGCTGCGCCCCGGAACCGGGGTTGTCCGTGCTCGACACGTCCGGCAGTGTCCCACGTCGCATCCGGGAGACTGCTGCCGTGACTGCCGTTCCCCCAGGGCTGCCGGCGCGGGATGCCCGCGCGACGGTCGCCGTCGCCTTCTGCCCGTCACCGCCACTCCTCCTCGAGGCCGTCGAGGGCGGGGCGGCGCCCGAGACGGTCGAGTTGCGCCGGGCGTGCGCCGAGGCGGTCGCGCAGATGCTGGCGACGCGGCCCGAGGTGGTCGTCGTGGTCGGCGACGGAGCGGCTCCCGGCGTCCGCTTCGGGCCCGGCGACGGCGGTGACCTGCGGGGGTTCGGCGTCGACCTGGAGATCGGGTTCGCGGAGCGGGTGTGGCCGGGCGGGCGCCGCCTGCCCCTCGCGCACACCCTCGGGGCCCGGCTGCTCGACGAGGCCGGCTTCGCTGGCTCCCGCGTCGGCGTGGGCCCGGCCGACCTCGGCCAGTTGGTCCGGGACGTGCCCGGGGTGCTCGGCGTCCTCGCCATGGGCGACGGCTCGGCCCGGCGCAGCGTCAAGGCCCCCGGCTACCTGGACGACGCCGCCGACCCGTTCGACGCCTCGGTGGCCGCAGCCCTGGCCTCCGGTGACGCGGCGGCGCTCGCCGCGCTCGACCCCGGCGAGGGCGAGCGCCTGCTCGCGGCGGGGGTGCCGACGTGGCGGGCGGTCGGTGCGGCACTCGCCGGCCGCGACGTCACCGCCCACCTCCACCTGGACGCCGCACCGTTCGGGGTCGGCTACCTGGTCGCGGACTGGATCGCTGCGTGAGTGCGCCGCCCCCGGTCGTCGCTGTCGTCGGCCCGACCGCCACCGGCAAGACCGCCCTCGCGGTCGCCCTCGCCCAGCGCCTCGGTGGCGAGGTGGTCAACGCCGACTCCATGCAGCTGTACCGCGGCATGGACATCGGGACGGCGAAGCCCGACACCACCGAGCGCGGCGGCGTGCCCCATCACCTGCTCGACCTCTGGCAGGTCCGGCAGCCGGCATCCGTCGCCGAGTACCGGGACCTGGCCCGTGCCGAGATCGACCGGCTGCGGGCCGCCGGGACCGTGCCGCTCCTCGTCGGCGGGTCCGGCCTGTACGTGCGCGCCGTGCTCGACGAGCTGGACTTCCCGGGCACCGACTCCGCGATCCGGACCCGGCTGGAGGCGGAGCTTGCCGAGGTCGGTCCGGCCGCGCTGCATGACCGGCTGGCCCGGCTCGACCCCGCCGCCGCGGCCGCGGTGCTGCCCAGCAACGGACGGCGGATCGTGCGCGCCCTGGAGGTCATCGAGCTGACCGGTGGGCCCTTCCGCGCCCAGCTGCCGGAGCCGCGGCCGCGCTATCCCGCTGTCGTCGTCGGTCTGGACCGCGAGCCGGCCGAGCTCGACCAGCGGATCGCTCTCCGGGTGGACCGCATGTGGGCGGCGGGCTTCGTCGACGAGGTGGCCGCACTGGCCGCCGACGGCCTGCGCGAAGGGCCCACCGCGTCTCGAGCGCTCGGCTACGCGCAGGTGCTGGCCCAGCTCGACGGCACGCTCACCGCTGAGCAGGCGCGCGAGCGGACGGTCAGCACGACCCGCCGGTTCGT
>JAOPUS010000084.1 GCA_025963345.1 Blastococcus sp.
GTGGTGATGAGCTACTGGAACCCGATCGAGCGCTACGGCGTCGAGCGGTTCGCCACCGACCTCGCCGCGGCCGGGGGAGCGGGCGCCATCACGCCGGACCTGATCCCCGACGAGGCCGCCGACTGGATGGCCGCCGCGGAGCGGGCCGACCTCGACCGCATCTTCCTCGTGGCGCCGTCCTCGACCGACGCGCGGCTGGGATCGACGACGGCCGCCTGTCGGGGCTTCGTCTACGCCGCCTCCACGATGGGCGTCACGGGCACGCGGGCCACCGTCGGCGACGCGGCCGAGAAGCTGGTCGCCCGCACGCGGGCAGCGGCGCCGGAGCTGGCGGTCTGTGTCGGCCTGGGCGTCTCGAACGGGAGCCAGGCCGCCGAGGTCGCCTCGTTCGCCGACGGCGTCATCGTCGGCTCGGCGTACGTGCGCGAGTTGCTGGAGGGCCGGGGCGCCGACGGTGTCCGTGCGCTGTCCGAGGACCTGGCCAGGGGGGTCAGGGCGTGAGCGTGCTCGCTGCCATCCCGAGCCCCACCCAGGGCGTCTGGGACCTCGGCCCGCTGCCGATCCGGGCCTACGCGCTGTGCATCGTGGCCGGCATCGTCGCCGCCGTGCTGCTCACCGAGAAGCGCTGGCTGGCCCGCGGCGGTGCGCCGGGCGACGTCCTCGACATCGCTGTGTGGGCCGTGCCGTTCGGAATCGTCGGCGGCCGGATCTACCACGTGATCTCCAGCCCCCGCCCGTACTTCGGCGAGGGCGGGGACCCGATGCGGGCCTTCGCGATCTGGGAGGGCGGTCTCGGCATCTGGGGCGCCATCGCGCTCGGCGGCGTCGGTGCCTGGATCGCCTGCCGTCGTCGCGGCATCCCGCTCCCGGCCTTCGCCGATGCCCTCGCTCCTGGCCTGCTCGTGGCGCAGGCGATCGGGCGGCTGGGCAACTGGTTCAACAACGAGCTCTACGGCGGGCCGACCGACCTGCCCTGGAAGCTGAAGATCTACGAGTGGGACGGCGGCCACGCCGCCCTCGGGGCCGACGGGCAGCCGATCGTGCTCGGCTACTTCCACCCGACGTTCCTCTACGAGCTGCTGTGGAACCTCGCCGCCGCCGCACTGGTGATCTGGGCCGACCGCCGCTTCCGGCTCAGCCACGGGCGCGCCTTCGCCCTCTACGTCGCCAGCTACTGCGCCGGGCGGCTCTGGATCGAGCTGCTGCGCACCGACCCGGCCGAGCACTTCTTCGGGGTACGGCTCAACGTGTTCACCTCGATCGTCGTGGGCCTGGGGGCCGTCGCCTACCTGTTCTGGCAGCGCGGCCGGCCGCGCGAGGTGATCGACCGGAGCCCGAGGGACGGCGCCGGGGAGGTGCCCGTGCGTGAGGATGATCACCGGTCCGCCGACCCGGGCTGACGCGTTCCCCCAGGCGTGGTCCGGCCAAGGACCGACGTGATTCTGCCGACGCGCCGGAACGGGGGTTTATCCGCGTGGGGCCTGTGTTACGGCTGTGTACCCTTCGCTGCAGACCCGCTGGTGATCCTGGCCGGGTCGTCACCGTCGGAACCGGGCCAGCGTCGCCCCGCGGACGACAGCCCAGCGGTCACCACCCGGTGGGCTCGAACCTGCACCGGGCAGGACGTACGTTTCCCCCTGGCAGTCAGGTTCTCCGCAGTGCTGCCTTGATCGCCGCCTTTTTACCGGCCTGGGCTATCCGCCCCCGTCCGGGACCCCGCTCCGGGGGTCCGGACGGCTGCCGACGACGGGAGTGACATGTCCGACCTCACTGCCCCCGCCGCTGCGTCCACCGCCGCCGGCGGGACGGCTGTCCCGTTCTCCGCGGTGCCTGCCGCGCACGGTCTGTACGACCCGGCGAACGACAAGGACGCCTGCGGCGTCGCCTTCGTGGCCGACGCCCGCGGACGCCGCTCGCGGGACATCGTGGCCAAGGGCCTCACCGCCCTGCACAACCTCGACCACCGCGGGGCCGCGGGCTCCGAGCCGAACTCCGGTGACGGTGCGGGGATCCTCACCCAGGTCCCCGATGCCCTGCTGCGCGCCAGCGTCGACTTCGACCTGCCGCCGATGGGGGAGTACTCCGTCGGCATCGCCTTCCTGCCCGCCGACGAGACCGAGCGGGCCGCCCGGCTCGACGAGGTCGCCAAGCTCGCGGACGAGGAGGGCCTCACGGTTCTCGGCTGGCGGAACGTGCCGGTCGACCCCGACGGCGCCGACCTCGGCCCCACCGCGCGTGCGGTCATGCCGTTCTTCGCCCAACTGTTCGTCGCCGAGACGATGGCCGGCCGCGCCGACACCGCCGCGTTCGGTGGCAACGTCGAGTGCAACGGCGTGACGCGTCTGGAGCGGCGCTCCTTCGTGCTGCGCAAGCGTGCCGAGCGGGCCGCCGTCGAGGCCGGCAGCTCGCTGTACATCGCGTCGCTGTCGTCGCGGACGATCACGTACAAGGGCATGCTCACCACCGACCAGCTGCCGCTGTTCTTCCCCGACCTGCGCGACGAGCGTTACGAGTCGGCGATCGCGCTGGTGCACAGCCGTTTCTCGACGAACACGTTCCCGAGCTGGCCGCTGGCCCACCCGTTCCGCTTCATCGCGCACAACGGTGAGATCAACACCATCAAGGGCAACCGGAACCGGATGCGCGCCCGCGAGGCCAAGCTCGCCACCGAGCTGTTCGACGGCCCGGCCGGTCCGGCCTCCGAGCTCGGCCTGGACCGGATCTTCCCGGTGACGGCCAGCGACTTCAGCGACTCGGCCACCTTCGACGAGGTGCTCGAGCTGCTGCACCTGTCCGGGCGGTCCCTGCCGCACGCGGTGCTGATGATGATCCCGGAGGCGTGGGAGAACCACGACGAGATGGACCCGGCCCGCCGGGCCTTCTACCGGTTCCACTCCTCGATCATGGAGCCCTGGGACGGCCCGGCCGCGGTCGCCTTCACCGACGGCACCGTGATCGGCGCCGTCCTGGACCGCAACGGCCTGCGCCCCGGCCGGTGGTGGCACACCAGGGACGACCTGGTCGTGCTGGCCAGCGAGGTCGGCGTGCTGGACATCCCGGACGCCGACGTCGTCTCCAAGGGCCGGCTGCAGCCGGGCCGGATGTT
>JAOPUS010000086.1 GCA_025963345.1 Blastococcus sp.
GCGACGTCATGAGCTTCGACCTGCCCGGCTGCTTCGCGATGACCGAGACCGGGCACGGCTCCGACGTCCAGCAGCTGCGGACGACGTGCACCTACGACCCCGCGACCGAGACCTTCGACCTGCACACCCCGCACCAGGCGGCCCGCAAGGACTACATCGGCAACGCGGCCAAGGACGGTCGCATGGCGGTCGTCTTCGCCCAGCTGATCACCCAGGGCAAGAACCACGGCGTGCACGCCTGGCTGGTGCCCATCCGGAACGAGGACGGCACCCCCTGCACGGGCGTGACCATCGGCGACGACGGCCCGAAGGCCGGGCTCAACGGCGTGGACAACGGCCGGCTGACCTTCGATCACGTGACGGTTCCCCGCGACATGCTGCTCGACCGCTACGGCCAGGTCGCGGCGGACGGCACCTACTCCAGCTCGATCGAGAACGAAACCCGCCGCTTCTTCACGATGCTCGGCACGCTGGTGCGCGGGCGGGTCAGCGTCGGTGGCTCGGCGTCCTCGGCGACCAAGCTCGCCCTCGACATCGCCGTCCGGTACGGCAACGTGCGCCGTCAGTTCGCCGCACCGGGCGAGGACCGCGAGATCGTCATCAACGACTACCTGGTCCACCAGCGCAAGCTGCTGCCGGCGCTGGCCACCACCTATGGGCTGCACTTCGCGCAGGGCGAGCTGGTCAGCACGATGCACGACGTCCAGGGCGCCACCGACCTCGACGAGGAGGCCCAGCGCGAGCTGGAGTCCCGTGCTGCCGGGCTCAAGGTCGCCCAGACGTGGCACGCCACGACGACGATCCAGATGTGCCGCGAGGCCTGCGGCGGGGCCGGCTACCTGCAGGAGAACCGGCTGCCGCACCTCAAGGCCGACACCGACGTCTTCACCACGTTCGAGGGCGACAACACCGTCCTGCTGCAGCTGGTCGCCAAGGGCCTGCTCACCGGCTACCGCGACGCGTTCGGCTCGCTGGAGGGCTGGGGCAAGGTCGGCTTCATCGCCGACATGGTCCGGGAGACCGTCCTGGAGCGGACGGCGGCCCGCGCACTCATCGCCCGGCTGATCGACGCCGTCCCGGGCCGGGACGACGAGGTGCCGATGCTCGACCGCGGCTGGCAGCTGAAGATGTTCGAGTTCCGCGAGAAGCACGCGCTCGAGGGTGCGATCAAGCGGCTGCGGAAGAACTCGACGACCGACGGCATGGCGCCGTTCGACATGTTCAACGACGTCCAGGACCACGTCCTCAAGACGGCGCAGACGCACATCGAGCGCGTCGTGCTGGAGGCGTTCGTCGCCGGCGTCGACCGCACGACCGACAGCGCCGCCAAGGAGCTGCTGGACAAGCTCTGCGACCTGTACGCGCTCTCGGCCATCGAGGCGGACAAGGCCTGGTTCCTCGAGCACGGCCAGCTCACCCCGTCGCGCGCCAAGCTGCTGACCACGACGGTCAACCAGCTGCACAAGGAGCTGCGGCCGCACATCGTCACGCTGGTCGACGCGTTCGCCATTCCCGCGGAGTGGAAGGCGGCGCAGATCCTCGAGGAGGAGCCCGAGCGCCAGGAGGCGATGGCCGCCCGCGACGCCGAGGTCCGCTCGGAGGCCGAGGGCAGCCAGGCGCCCGACGAGAGCGCCACCGACCTGGAGGTCGCCCCCGCCCAGTAAGGCCCCTAGGAGGCCCGCCGGTCAGACGGTGGCCGGCTCCCTCACGGGCGGGGTGGGGAAACCACCGACGAGCTGCTCGAAGGCGTGGGCCACCTGCAGGCAGGTGGCATCGGCGAACCGCCGGCCGATGAGCATCATGCCGACGGGCAGCCCGTCGGAGAGCCCGGCCGGGACGCTGGTGGCCGGGTGCCCACTGACATCGAACGGCGCGCAGTTCACGATCATCTCCAGCCCGCGGGCGACCCGGACCTCCAGCGGGTCGTCCGGCGCGGGAATGGGCGGGGCGACCATCGGCAGGGTCGGCATCAGCAGCAGGTCCACGTCGGCGAGCGCCTGGTCGTACTGCCGGCGCACCTCGAACGCGAGGTTGCGCGCCATCGCGTAGTGCCGACCCTGCAGCTGCTCGATGGACCACCGCCCCGCCAGCGCGACGAGGGTGACCGTCGGCGACCAACGATCGGCCACCTCGCGGCGCTGCCGGCCGTAGTACTCGATCAGCTCCGGGTCGTAGAGACCCCACCAGTTGTGGCCGTACCCGTTGCCCTCGACCATCTGGACCGTCGCCCCATCGGTGGCGATGACGTTCCAGACGTGCAGAGCGTGCCGGTGCCACGGCAGGTCGACGTCGACCACCTCGATGCCGAGCTCGCCCAGCCGCCCGGCCGCGGCCCGCACGGTGTCGTCGACGCCGGGCTCGGAGAGCTCCGCCCAGCCGAAGCCCTGGGCGACCACACCCACGCGCAGACCGGCCACGTCCCCGGTCAGGGCGGCGGCGTACTGCTCGGGGACGAGGTCGGCCGGCTGCCGCGGATCGAGGCCGTCCCGGCCGGCGAGCACGTCGAGCATCGCTGCGGCGTCGGCGACCGAGCGGGTGATCGGCCCCAGGTGGTCGAGGGTGAGCTCGATCGGGAAGGCGCCGGTGTAGGGCACCAGCCCGTGGGTGGGCTTGTGCCCGACGACGCCGCAGAAGGCGGCCGGCATCCGGATCGAACCGCCCTGGTCCCCGCCGATCGCCAGGTCGGCCGCACCCGCGGCGACCAGCGCCGCGCTGCCGCTGGAGCTGCCACCGGCGGTCCGGGAGGGATCCCAGGGGTTGCGCACCGGGCCGGTCGCCGAGGTGTGACTGCCACCGGAGAAGCAGAGGTCCTCGCACACGGCCTTCCCCGTGACCGTGGCCCCGGCCCCGAGCAACCGGCTGACGACGGTGGCGTCCCGGCTCGGCACGAAGCCCTCGAGAGTGTGGGACCCGTTCATCATCGGCACGCCGGCGACCTCGACGTTGTCCTTGACGGCAACGGTCCGCCCGGCCAACGGCCCCTCGTCGGCGCCGTGGATCTCCGTCCGGACGTACCAGGCGCCGAGTGGGTTGTCGGCGTCCTGCGGCCGGGTCGCGGCGCGGTCGACCTGCGGCTGGGGAGCGATTTCGGCGTACAGCTCCTCGACGGCGTCGTAGGAGCTGAAGCCGCCGCCGACCAGCATCGTGTAGGTCTCGGCGTCGGCGTCACTGAGGTGCATCCCATAGCTGCGCGCGAGGGCGGCGACCTCGTCCTTGTCGGGCGGGCGAACGGCCATGTCGGTCTCCTCGGGACGCTGCGGCGGATGGCTGCAAGCTAGCGAGAGGGGGCCGTGATGTCACCAGGCAGGATGGTCGGCCGTGGAGACTCTCGCCGCGATGGAGGCATTGCCGGTCCCGGCCGCCGTCGACCTCGCTGCCGTCGTCATCGGCGCCCTCACCGGCGGTCTGCTCGCTGCCCGTGAGGGGTTCGCCGTCTCCGGCGTCCTGCTGCTGGCGGTGAGCGGTGGTCTCGGCGGCGGGCTCATCCGCGACGTGCTGCTCGCCGGCGGCCCGCCGGTCGCGCTCACCAACCAGGCCTACCTGCCGACGGTGGCCATCACCGCCGCCGTGACGTTCTTCTTCTCCGGCTGGCTGTCGCGGCTCACCACGCTGCTCGTGGTCCTGGACGCCGCGACGCTGGGCCTGTTCACGGTGATCGGCGCCCAGAAGGCCCAGCTGGCCGGCCTGCCGAGCGCCTCGGTGGTCTTCATCGGCACGCTGACGGCGGTCGGCGGGGCGCTGATCCGCGACGTCCTCCTCGCCCAGCGCGCCGACATCGTCCAGCCGGGCCCGTACAACGCCGTGGCGGCGCTGATCGGCGCCGCGGCCCTCACCGTCCTCGCCGGACCGCTGGGCCTGGACCCGCTCCCGGTCGCGGCCATGGTGATCGTGCTGGTGGCCGGGCTGCGGGTGCTGTCGGTGTGGCGCGGCTGGGAGGCGCCGGTCGCCGTCGACCTGCCCGCACGCGCGCGCAATCGGCTGGTCCGCCGCCGGGGCGGCCGGCGGCCGTAGCTCAGGTGTCGGCGCCGGCGCCGGGGACCACGTCGGGCGCGGGCTCGATGTTCGGCGGGACCACCTGCGGCCCGGCCTCCGGCGGACGCGGCGCGTCCTGCGGGTGCAGCCGGAGGGCGAGCATCGCGACGTCGTCCTGGGCATCGGGCAGGAAGAGCTGCTCGAGGACCCCGTCGCACAGCTCGTCCAACGGCAGGCCGACGCACCCGCGGAGCACCTCGATCAGCTCTGCGGTGCCGGCGTCGAGGTCGCGGTCGCGCCGTTCGACCAGACCGTCGGTGTACAGCAGCACCGTCGAGCCCGCCTCGAGGACAGTGACGTGCTCCCGCCGCTTGGTCTCGGGGGCCACGCCCAGCAGCAACTCGGACTGCTCCTCGTCGAGGAGCACGGCCATGCCGTCGGCGGTCAGCACGGCCGGCGGCGGATGGCCGGCGCTGGACCAGCGGAGCCGGACCCGCCCCGCCCGCAGGTCGTCCTCGTCCTGCTCCAGCCGGGCGACCAGGGCGGTGGCCATGGTGTCCAGCGCCAGGCCCTCGATCGCCCGGTCGAGCTCGGTGAGCACCTCGGCGGGCGAACCACCGCTGGAGTAGCCGATGCCGCGCAGCAGGCCGCGCACCTGGCCCATCGCCGCGGCGGCCCGGGTGTCGTGACCCACGACGTCTCCGATCGCGATCACCGTCGCGCCGCTGGGCTGCAGGAACGCGTCGTACCAGTCGCCGCCGATCTCGGCCCCGGCGGCGGCCGGCACGTAACGGACGACGATCTGCGAGTGGTCCGGCTCCGGTGGATCGGTGAGCATGCTGCGCTGCAGCGCGTCCGCGAGGTCCCGCTGCTGGCCGAAGAGCCGCGCGTGGTGCAGCGCCAGACCGGCCCGGAGCCCGATCTCGATCGCGGTGTCGACCTCGGCCTGGCTGAGTGGGCCCCGCTCCTCCCGGTTGAACAGACCCAGGGCACCGAGAGTCTGGCCGCGCGCCACCAGGGGGACGACGGTGCCTGACCCGACACCCAGCCGGGCCAACGTCTCGCGCACGCCGGGATCGGGCAGCGCCCGCGCCACCTGATCCCAGTCGACGGATTCCACGACCAGCGGCCGACCGGTGGTCGTGACCTTCCGCGCCGCGGCCTCGTCGGTCATCACGCTGACCATCGAGCGCACGTAGGCGGCGACCTCCTCGTTCCGGGACGGGTCGCGATGGGCGCTCGCCATCTCGTGCAGGCGGCCCTGCTCGTCGGTGACGACGAGCCAGCACCAGTCCGCGAGGTCGGGGACGACGAGCTCGGCCAGCTCACCGACCTGCTGGTCGATCTCCAGAGTCCCCGAGAGGATCCGGCCCGCCTCCGCGAGCACCCGCAGCCGCTGGTTCGCCTCCCGCATCGCGGCGCCGGCCGTGGCCGCCGCCGTGTCGGCCTGGAGCCGGGACACGCTCAGCGCGATCTGTGCGGCGAGCGCCTCGAGGACCTCGACGTCGTCGCTGTCGAACGGATGCTCGGTCGACCAGAGTGGGACGAACGCCCCGAGGATGCGCCCCTCCACGCGCAGCGGCATGGCGGCCACGGCGTGGATGTTGAGGACCTCCAGGGCTTCCTGCATGGCCGGGAAGCGGGCGAGGGCCTCCGCACGGTCGGCCAGCAGCACCCGTCTGCCATGGATCGCGGCGTACTGGGTCGGCTGGGCCTCGTCCAGCTCGATCTCGATGCCGGCCACGGGGTACTCGACGTGGACCTGAATCTCGCCGGTGAGCCGGTTGGTCATGTGCAGCCGCAGCGGTCCACCGTCAGGATCGAAGACGGCCAGCGCACTGGACTGCGCGCCGAGCACCTGGGCGCCGCGCTGCACGATCTCGGGCAGGTCCTCCAACCGCGCGGCATTGGCGAGTTCGGCGGCCACCTCGGCGATCGCCGTCGCGCGGTGCATGGCCGACAACCGCTGGGCGGCCTGCTTACGTGCGTCGGAGACATCCAGGATCGTGCCCAGCAGGCGCACCGGCTCGCCCCGGGAATCCGTGACGAGACGGCCTCGGGCGACCATCCAGCGGATGGATCCGTCGATCGTCGTCGCGCGGAACTCGGAGGTGAACTGGCCGTGCTGCTCCATCGCCAGCTGCATGGCTTCCCGCATGGGGCCGGCGTCGTCCTGGTGCACGAAGCGTGACTCCATGGCGGCGTCGGACTCGAACTGGATGGCGCCGTCGAGTCCGAACAGGGCGGCGCAGCGCTCGTCCCAGTCGATGACCCCGGTCCGCAGGTCGCGTTCCCACGTGCCGATCGAGCTGGCCTCCAGCGCCACGTTCAGTCGGGTGGCCGAGGTGCCGACCGCGGACCGGGCGGCGGAGAGTTCCAGCTCGGCCACGACGGAGGCGGCCAGTTGCCGGAGCAGTTCCGTCTCGTCGTCGGTCCAGTTCCGCGGCTCGGGGTCGTAGACGGCGAGCGCACCGACCAGGTGGCCGGACGCCGCGACCAGGGGGGAGCCCAGGTAGGCCCGGACCTGGCCCGAAGTGACGGCCGGGAGATCGCTGACCCACTCCTCCTCCACCGCGTCGGGGAGGCTGAGGGGGGCACCCTGGCGCACGACGATCGCCGAGAGCGCTCCGGTCAGCAGGGCCGGCCCACCGATCACCCCCGGCGGTAGGCCGAAGCCGCCGACGACGGTGTCCTGGTCGGTGAACAGCGTGACCTTGGCGTGGCCGGCGTTGAGGATCCGGGCGGCCAGCGCGGAGAGCCGGTCGAACGCGGCGGGGCCGGGGACCTCGAGGAGCAGACGACGGGCCGCGGCGATGCGGTGCGGGTCCCGCAGCGGATCGGGCTCGTCCGGGGCGAGCGCCTGCGAGGTGGACACCCGTCCCCCTTCCACGCCCCCACGAGTACGACCAGCCGGGCGCACTTCAGCACAATGCTGACACGCGCGTCGAGACTCTCTCCGACCTCCCTGGCGCGCGTCGCGGACGTCCCCCGTTCCGTGTCCGGTCATCCACCCGGGACGTGGGGCCATGCCCCCGCGCAGGTGAGGCCGACGGGCCCGGTCAAGGACGGCACCTCCCGGACCGATGAATCGAGCATGCTCGGCACGCGCACGGCGAGGCTGCCGGACACCCATTCTGACCGTCACCGTCAGCCCGCACCTCCTGGACTCGGCGCCGGCGCCGTCCACACCGCATCGTCGGCGGCTGAGAAAGGACCCGTGCGGCGGTTAGTGCACTATTCGCCGCTGGCCTCGGTCAGGAGCCGCCGCTGCTCGTCGGTCAGGACCAGGTCCTGCATCGGCAGCAGCTCGGCGAGCTGTTCCACCGACCGTCCGCTGGCGATCGGGGCGACGACGGTCGGCTGATCGGCCAGCCAGCGCAGCGCCACCGCGGGCAGCGGCACCTGCTGCTGCTCCGCGACCTGCTCCAGGGCGGCCAGCACCCGGTCGCCCCGCTCCCCCACGTACACCGACGCGCCCTTGGCCCGCGGCGAGTCCACCCGCTCACCGTGCCGGTACTTGCCGGTGAGGAAACCCTTGGCCAGCGCGAAGTACGGGAGGACGCCGAGGCCCTGAGCCTCCGCGACGTCCCGCAGCTCCCCCTCGAAGGCGGGCCGCTCCATCAGGTTGTAGTGCGTCTGCAACGCCACGTACCGGGTGAGCCCCAGCCGGTCGGAGGTCTCCAGCGCCTCGATCAGCCGCTTTGCCGAGTAGTTCGACGCGGCCACGTACCGGACCTTCCCCGCCTGCACCAGCTCGTCGAAGGCGCGCAGCGTCTCCTCCAGCGGCGTCGTCTCGTCGTCGTAGTGCGCGTAGTAGAGATCGATGACGTCGGTCTGCAGGTTGCGCAGCGACCGCTCCGCGGCGGTTCGGATCTCACCGGCCGACAGGGGGTGTTCCTTCGTGCCGCGGGAGACCTTGGTGGCGACCACCATGCGGTCGCGCGTCCCACGGGAGGCCATCCAGTCGCCGAGGATCTGTTCCGACCTGCCGTCGCCGTAGGACTCGGCGGTGTCGACGAACGGGCGGTGCGTGCTCGGGGTCGCGTCGACGTAGCGGTCCAGCAGCGCGAAGGACGTCGGCTCGTCCGCCGTCCAGCCGAAGACGTTCCCGCCCAGGCACAGATCGCTGACGTCCAGGTGCGTCCCAGGGAGCTGCGGCATGCACCCACGCTAGGCGCGGACCCTCGATCCCGCCGTCCTGCTCGCTGGTACAGGTGGGGCCGACGGGTCGTATGCGGGGCCTCCAGGTACCCCCCGCTGGCCAGATCCCAGGCCGGCATGGCACGGTGCCCGGAGTCCGGCCGCCGAAAATCGGCCGGATACGCCCGCGCCGTCCGCGCCTTGTGCGTGGATACCGGGAGGTCCCCACCGGCTCCTGCCGCGTCCGGGGATGGAGCCGGCCCCGTGTCGCTCCCTGGCACCTGCCACCACACACGAGAGGAACCTCATGAACAAGGCCGAACTGGTCTCCGCCATCGCCAAGCGCGCCGACGTCCCGGCCTCGACCGTGGACTCGGTCCTCGCCGGCCTGCAGGAGGAGCTCGTCGACGCGATCACCCGCGGCGAGAAGGTCGCCGTCTCCGGCCTGCTGACCGTGGAGCGCACGCAGCGTTCCGCGCGCACCGGCCGCAACCCGCAGACCGGTGAGTCGATCGACATCCCCGCCGCCAACACCGTCAAGGTGACCGCGGGCTCGAACCTCAAGAAGGCCGCGAGCTCCGTCCCGGTCTGAGTAAGGACCCCTTGCCCCCCACCGCTCGCACGCTCGCGGCGGGACCCTGCAAGGGGGCCGCCCTCCGCCGTCGGGCGGCTGCCTGACCCGTGTGGTCCGGCCCACAGTGTCGTGGGTCAGGATGCGGGTCACGGCGCCACCCGGCGGCGGTCGGCGTATCGGGGCATCTCGAGGCACGGAGGTCTGCGTGGGCATCGATCTGACGGTCAGCACCGATCCGGCGGAGGTCGGCTTCGACGCCGCCCGGCTCGGCCGGATCGACCGGCGGCTGGCCCGCTGGGTGGACGACGGGCAGCTGCCCGGCTTCCTCGTCACCGTGTCCCGGCACGGCCGGCTCGTGCACGTCGGCAGGTACGGCTCCCGGAACGTCGAGAGCGGCCTGCCGGTGGAGGAGGACACCCGCTGGCGGATCTACTCGATGACCAAGCCGGTCACCTCGGTCGCGGCGATGATGCTGTACGAGGAGGGGGCCTTCGAGCTCTCCGACCCGATCTCGACGTGGCTGCCGGAGTTCGCCGAGACCCGTGTCTACGTCGCCGGGTCGGCCCAGAAGCCGGTCACCGCCCCCCAGGTCGAGCCGATCCGGGTGTGGCACCTGCTGACCCACATGTCCGGGCTGACCTACGGCTTCCACCACGCCCACCCCGTCGACGCGATGTACCGCGCGCTGGGCTACGAGTGGGGCTCGCCGCCCGGCGCCGACTCCGCCGATGTCTGCCGCGAGTGGGCCTCGGTGCCGCTGGTCTTCCAGCCCGGCAGCGAGTGGAACTACGGCGTCTCCACCGACGTCCTCGGCCGGCTGGTCGAGGTGCTCTCCGGTCAGCCGCTGGACGAGTTCTTCGAGCAGCGGATCTTCGCGCCGCTGGGGATGCGGGACACGTCCTTCGGCCTGCGTCCGGACGACGACCCCGACTCGCTGGCCCGCCTGTACCTCGCCGCGCCGGGGCAGCCGGGCGGCCCAGCTACCGGGATGACGTTCAGCGAGGCGTTCGACGCCGCCGCGCACTCCAAGCCGGCGTTCCTCTCCGGCGGTGGTGGGCTGGTGTCGACCGCGGGTGACTACCTGCGCTTCGTCGAACTGCTGCGCCGCGGTGGTGCCTACGACGGCGGCCGGCTGCTCGGGTCACGCACGATCGCGCACATGGTCCGCAACCACCTGCCCGGGAACCAGGACCTGGAGACCTTCGGCCGGCCGCTCTTCGCCGAGACGCCGCTGCGCGGAGTCGGCTTCGGGCTCGGGTTCTCGATGGTCATCGACCCCACGCGCTACGGCGTCGTCGCCAGTCCCGGCGACTACAGCTGGGGCGGGGCGGCGTCCACAGCGTTCTACGTGGACCCGGTCGAGGACGTGACCGTCAGCTTCTACACGCAGCTGCTGCCCTCGAGCACGCTGCCGATCCGCAACTACCTGCGCGCCCTGGTCAACCAGGCCCTCGTGGACTGAAGAGGACCCCTCTGCCCCCCGCGCCTCGCGAGCTCGGCGCGGGCCCCTGCAGAGGGGCCTACAGGTAGCGGCGGTAGACGACGGTGGCGACCATCGCCGGCTTGGTGCCGCCCTCGATCTCCATCGTGACGCCCATGTTCATGGCGATCCCGCCCTCGAACGGGGTCGCCGACTCCAGCGTCGCCCCGGCCCGGACCCGGCTTCCGACCGGCACCGGGGAGGGGAAGCGCACCTTCTCCGTGCCGTAGTTGACGCCCATGCGGAAGCCCTCGATCTCCACGATCTGCGGGAGCAGCGAGGGGATCAGCGACAGCGTCAGGTAGCCGTGGGCGATCGGCCCGCCGAACGGGCTCTCCTTCGTCGCGCGCTCCGGGTCGACGTGGATCCACTGGAGGTCGCCGGTCGCGTCGGCGAACTGGTTCACCTGCTCCAGGGTGACCTGGACACAGACGCTGTAGCCCAGGTGCTGACCTACCAGGCCCTGCACGCCCTCGATGCCCGCGACGGTGGTCTGCGCCATGAGAAGGCCCCCTTTTCCGGTTGACTAGGTTGGCGAACTCCACCACACGGACGACGGAGCGGGGGAACGGGTTGCTGCGGCTGGGTGCCCTCGACGTGCCGGACGGCCGGCTGGTCGTCATGGCGATCGTCAACCGGACGCCGGACTCGTTCTACGACCGCGGGGCCACCTTCGAACTGGCCGCGGCGGTCGAGCGGGTGGACCAGGTGATCGCCGAGGGTGCGGACATGGTCGACGTCGGCGGGGTCAAGGCCGCACCCGGCGACGACGTCGACGCCGCCGAGGAGATCCGCCGGACCGTCGACCTGGTCGCCGCCATCCGCGCCGCGCACCCCACGCTGCCGATCTCGATCGATACCTGGCGGGCGGCGGTGGCCCGCGAGGCGCTGGCCGCCGGCGCCGACGTCGTCAACGACGCCTGGGGCGGCGTGGACCCGGAGCTGGCCGGCGTCGCCGCCGAGGCCGGGGCCGGGATCGTCTGCACCCACGCAGGGGGCCTGCCGCCGCGCACCCGGCCGCACCGGATCACCTACGACGACGTCGTCGCCGACATCGTCACCAGGACGACGGCGCTCGCCGATGCCGCCGTCGCCGCGGGGGTCGACCGCGAGCGGGTGCTGATCGACCCCGGGCACGACTTCGGCAAGAACACCCGGCACTCGCTGGAGGCCACCCGCCGGCTCGGCGAGCTGGTCGCGACCGGCTGGCCCGTCCTCGTGGCGCTGTCGAACAAGGACTTCGTCGGCGAGACCCTCGACGTCCCGCTCGAGCAACGGCTGACCGGCACCCTCGCCGCGACCGCCGTCAGCGCCTGGCTCGGCGCCCGCGTGTTCCGCGCCCACGACGTCGCCGCTACCCGGCAGACCCTGGACATGGTGGCCTCGATCCGCGGTGACCGGCCGCCGGTGCGCACCGTCCGCGGTCTCGCCTGACGGCTCCCGGGACCCTGGTCGGAGCCCGGCGCCAGGAATAGCCTCCGCGGCGTCAGCGCAGGTGAATTCACGGAGGTGGCGTGATGAGCGGACGGGTCGTGCACTTCGAGATCCCCTTCGACGACGGGGACCGTGCACGCAGCTTCTACAAGGAGACCTTCGGCTGGCAGGTCCAGGAGATGCCGGAGATGAGCTACACGCTGGTGATGTCGGGACCGAGCGGCGACAGCGGCCCGACCGAGTCCGGCTTCATCAACGGCGGGATGCTGTCGCGGGAGCAGAGCGCCGGCGGCGCACCGGTCATCGTCATCGACGTGGACAGCATCGACTCGACCCTGGAGAAGGTCGGCGGACTCGGCGGCTCCACCGTTGCGGGCAAGACGCCGGTCGGCGACATGGGGTTCGCCGCCTACATCCAGGATCCCGAGGGCAACGTGATCGGCCTCTGGGAGAACGCCGCCCCAGCCTGACGCCCCTGGGGACGTCCGCTACCGGACGTCCCTCACGGGCCGGTCGCTAGGTTGCCCGGCATGGCCGCCACCGGGTTCCACACCGCCGACGAGCTCAACGCCCTCCTGCCGGGGACGCTGCCCGGCCTGCTCGGCCTGGTCATCACCGCGCACGTGCCCGGTCGGCTGGAGGCCGCCCTCGACGTCCGGTCCGACCTGCTCGCCCCGAACGGCTATCTGCACGCCGCCACGGTGGTGGGTCTGGCCGACACCGCGTGCGGCCTGGCGACGCGCGCGCTGCTGCCCGAGGGCTCGACCGGTTTCACCACGATCGAGCTGAAGTCGAACTTCCTGGGCACGGTCCGAGAGGGGCGGATCGCCGTGGTCGCGACCAACGCCCACGCCGGGCGGACGACGCAGGTGTGGGACGGCGTCGTGACCGACACCGGCTCGGGGAAGACCCTCGCGCTGTTCCGCTGCACCCAGTCGGTGCTCTGGCCCCGCTGAACTCGCCGGTAACCCCGATGTGGCGCGGAATCCGGGGAATGTGAGACTGGCGCCACATCAGAACCGAGGAGGAGCTCCGTGGCCCTGGCCAGCCCGTACCCCGATGTCGAGATCCCGGACCTGTCGGTTCCGGCCTTCGTCCTGGCCGCCGGCAAGGACCGCCCGGACGCTCCCGCCCTGATCGACGGCCTCAAGGGTGATGTCATCACCCACGGCCAGCTCGCCGCGTACGTCGACCGCGTCGCCGCCGCGCTGCACGCCAAGGGCCTGCGCAAGGGTGACGTCGTCGCCGTCCTCTGCCCCAACACGCCCTGGTACCCCGTGGTCTTCCACGGCATCGCCGCCGCCGGCTGCGTGATGTCGCCGATCAACTCGCTCTACACCGCCGACGAGATCACCTTCCAGCTGAAGGACTCCGGCGCCAAGATCCTGGTCACCATCGGGCTGTTCCTTGACAAGGCCACCGAGGCCGCGGAGAAGAACCCGGTCGACGAGATCATCGTGCTCGACGGCGCCGAGGGGCACACCAACCTGCTGGACCTGCTCGGCAGCGACGCCCCGTCGGTGGAGGTGGACATCGACCCGGCCGAGGACCTGGTCACGCTCCCCTACTCCAGCGGCACGACCGGCCTGCCCAAGGGCGTGATGCTGACCCACCGCAACCTGGTGGCCAACGTCAGCCAGTCCCGGCCGCTGATCGACCTGCACGACGGCGACGAGCGGATCATCGCCGTCCTGCCGTTCTTCCACATCTACGGCCTGACCGTGCTGATGAACCAGGGCCTGCAGTGGGGCGCGACCGTGGTCACGCTGCCGCGCTTCGATCTGGAGGACTTCCTCCGGACGATCCAGGAGTACAAGATCACCCGCGCGTTCGTGGCGCCGCCGATCCTGGTGGCCTTCGCCAAGCACCCGCTGGTCGACAAGTACGACCTCTCGTCGCTGCGCTCCATCCTGTCCGGTGCCGCACCGCTGGACGAGCA
>JAOPUS010000087.1 GCA_025963345.1 Blastococcus sp.
CGCCGGGCCGGGCGGTGCCGACGACGGTGAGCCGCACCGGGCGTTCGGTGCGCAGCTTGGCCAGGGCCTCGAGCAGGTGCACCAGGCCCTTGAGCGCGACGTCGGCGCTGGTGATGACCAGGATCGAGTCGGGATCGCGGGGCTGTCCCGCCGGCGGCGGGGTGAACTCGTCGGGGTCGATGCCGACCGGGATGACCTCGATGCCCTCGGGGGACAGGCCCATGTGGGTGGCGATGTCGCGCCGGGAGTTCTCCGACACGGTGGTGACGGCGTCCAGTCGCGCGGCCACCCGGGCCTGCATGCCGGTGAAGGCGTACCAGCGGCGGAGCGTCAGCCGCCGGCGCAGTGACCGGGTGGCGGCCAGTTCGAGCTCGCGGTCGATGGCGATCGGGTGGTGCACGGTGGCCACGGTCGGGATGCCGGCCCTGGTGAGCCGCAGCAGCCCCCAGCCGAGGGACTGGTTGTCGTGGACGACGTCGAACTCGGCGGCCCGGGGGAGCAGGTGCCGCGCGGCCCGCAGGCTGAAGGTCATCGGTTCGGGGAAACCGGCGGTGCACATGGTGGCCCACTCGGCGACGTCCACCCAGTCGCGGAACTCCGCGGGGCGCGGGGTGCGGAAGGGGTCGGGCTCGCGGTAGAGGTCCAGGCTGGGCAGCCGGCTGAGCTCGACGCCGTCGTCGAGCTCCGGATAGGGCTGCCCGCTGAGCACCTCGACCCGGTGGCCGAGCTCGGTCAGCTCCCGGGACAGCGCCCGAACGTAGATGCCCTGGCCGCCGCTGTGCGGCTTGCTCCGGTAGGACAGCAGTGCGATGCGCAGCGACCGTCCCATGCGCCGGACTCTAACGAGCACCGGGGCGCAATCGGCTACCAGCCGGTAACCGTGCCCCGCACTCTCAGCCGTCCGGGCGCCTGGCAAGGTGCGGCACATGATTCGTCATGTCGTGGTCTTCACCTGGTCCGCGGACGCCGACGCAGCGCGACGGAGGACGACGATCGAGGCGCTCCGGCGGCTGCGGCAGGACGTCGGCGGGATGACCTACCTCGTCGTGGCCGAGGACGCCGGGCTCAGCGACGGCAACGCCGACACCGTGCTGATCGCCGACTTCCCCGACGTCGAGGCCTTCTACCGGTACGCGCAGGACCCGGTCCATCTGTCGGTCATCGCCGAGCACGTCCGCCCGTGGCTGGCCCGCCGCAGCGCCGTCCAGTACCAGATCTGAGCGCACGCGCGTCCGACAGGCCTTTCTCCCCGTGCCGGACCCGAGCGGAACGGTCGGGTTCAGTTGCATGTCGACCACCGCCCGCCGTCGTGGCGATCACGCTCGACCAGCTGCAGAAGGGCACCGGCGTCGCCGCGGCCGGGGCAGAGGGCCTGCAGGTCACCCCGGAGGCCTGCGCCACGGCGGTGAAGGGCACCAGCCGTCCTTCGACGCCTTCGACGACGTGATCGCCCAGAGCGCCACCATCGGCTCGGCCGCGACCGTCGAGGTCCTGGTGCGCGGCGGCCCCATCGAGGACGCCGTCGAGCAGTTGTCCGCGGCGGCCGAACGCTGCCCGCAGGCGCAGATCACCTCGCCGAACCTCGGGGACGGCGCAGCCCTGCTGCGGTACACGACCGTGGTGAGCCTGCCCGACGGCACGCAGGTGCAGATCCCGGCGCTGATCGGGGCGGTCGAGGACGGTGACCGGCTGCTCGTCCTGCTGAACCTCGACGCCGGCGGCGCGACGCCCGGCGCCACCACGGCGGCCCCGCAGGACCCGGCGGCGTTCGCCGACCTGCTCGCGCAGGCCTACGACACGCAGGCGGCAGCCTTCGACTGATCCGTCCACAGCCGGGGCCGCTGTCCACAGATCGTCCTCGGCGCCACCGTGTGGCGCCCGGGGCGGACAGGGTCGGGGCATGGACGCACGCCGCGATCGAGAGCACCCGCCGGACGACGGATCCTTGATCGGGTGGCCGCCCGAGCCCATCGGCGTGCGGATCAGGGACGGCGGGGAGATCGCCGCGGCGCTGCCGCACCTGCTCGGCTTCCGCCCGCGGGAGTCGGTCGTGCTGCTCAGCCTCAGCGGTTCCGGGCGACGCCGGGTGGGGCTGACGGTCCGGGCCGACATCCCGCCGCCCGAGCAGGCGGAATCCCTGGCGACGGTCCTCGCCCGGAGCCTGTGCACCGACCGGCCGGACGGCGCCGTGGTCGTGGTCGTCTCCGAGGCCCCGGACGTGGACCGGCCGGGCGACCCGGACATCCCGCACCGGGATCTCGTCTGGGAGATGGTGCGGGCACTGGCGGCGCTCGGCGTGCCGGTCGGCGACGCGCTGCTCGTCCGTGGTGGCCGATGGTGGAGTTACGACTGTTCGTACGGGTGCTGCGCTCCCGACGGAGGAACGCCCCTGCCCACGCAGGTGACCGAGCTCGAGGTCGCGGCGGTCGCGACCGGAACGGTCGTGGAACGCGACCGGGACGACCTCGTCGCCCGGATCGCCCCGCCGCCGGGACGGGACGGCGGTGCCATGGCGGCGGCGTGTGCCCGCGTGACCGTCGAGTGCTCGGAGGCCGTCCTGGACTCCGGCATGGAGGCGGTGGCCGCGGAGTCCTGGTCGGCCGTCACGGACGCGGCCGCTCGGTGTCGGCCCGGCGCGCCCGCGGTCGACAGGCTGACCGATACGGAGGTGGCCCGCGTCGTCTGGGGCCTGCGCGACGTCGACGTGCGCGACCTGGCCCTCGGGCTGGTGCTGGGTGACGAGCCGGCCGCGGCCGAGCAGCTCTGGACCGAGTGCACGCGGCGCGCCCCCGCCCCGCTGGACGCCGCGCCCGCGACCCTGCTCGCGGTCAGCGCCTGGTTGCGCGGCGACGGCGCCATGGCCAACGTCGCGCTCGGCCGTGCCCTGGAGAGCGAACCCGGTTACGGTCTCGCCCGGCTGCTGGGCGACGCGCTCGCGGCCTGTGTGACGCCGGCGGACCTCCGGGCGATGCTCACCGAGGTCGGCGCCACGCCGCCTGTCGGCTGACGTGACCGCCGGCAGCGAGGCCTCAGAGCAGATCGGGGCGCTGCCACTCCTCGCCCAGCACGTGCTCGGCGAGGAACGCCAGCACCGTCGAATACCAGATCTGAGTATTTCCCGGCGTGAGAACCCAGTGATTCTCGTCGGGGAAGTAGAGGAACTTCGAGGGGATCCCGCGCTTCTGCAGGTCGTACCAGAGCCGCAGCGCCTCCCCGATCGGCACCCGGTAGTCCTTGTCGCCGTGGATGACCAGCATCGGCGTGCGGATCGCGTCGGCGTAGCGGTGCGGCGAGTTCTGCTCGTAGCGCTTCGGCTCGCGCAGCGGGTCGCCCCACTCCTTCTCCCAGTAGTAGGCCGCGTCGGTGGTGCCGGTGAAGGCGTCGAGGTCCCACAGGCTGGCGTGGGTGACGATCGCCCGGAAGCGGTCGGTCTGGGTGGCCACCCAGTTGGCCATGTAGCCGCCGAACGATCCGCCCATGGCCGCGGTGCGGGACGCGTCGACGTCGGGCCGCTGCTCGGCGGCGTCGACGGCGGCCATCAGGTCGGTGTAGGGCGTACCGCCCCACTCGCCCCAGCCCCGCCGGACGAAGTCCAGGCCGAACCCCTGGGAGAGCGCGGGGTTGGGCATCAGCACCGCGTACCCGCGGGCGGCGAGCACCCAGGGGCACCAGCGCCACGACCACGAGTTCCAGCTCATCAGCGGGCCGCCGTGGATCCACAGCGCCAGCGGGGCGGGCGACTCGGCGGACGCGCCCTCCGGCAGCACCAGCCAGGACTGGACGCGGGTGCCGTCTGCGGCGGTCGCCTCCAGCTCGTGCAGGGTGCCAGGCAGCGGGCCGAGCGTGCCGGGGCTGGGCAGCACCGCCGGCTCCTGCATCGGGGCAGCCGGGTCCAGCCGGACGGGGAGCGGCGGCGAGTCGTAGGCGGAGCGCAGCGCGTACAGGACGCTGCCGTCGCGGGCCACCTGCAGGTCGCTGTAGGCGCCGTCGGCGGTGAGGCGCACCGGCGCGCCCCCGGTCACCGGCACCCGGAAGATTGCGTGCCGGCCGTCGTCATCGGCCAAGAAGTAGACCGAGGTGCCGTCGGCACTGAACTGCGGGGCGCTGGGCCACCGGTCGAAGTCGGGCGTGAGCTCGTGGGCCGCGCTGCCGGGCACGTCCACCAGCAGCAGCGTGTAGTCCGGCGGTTCGGCGTAGGTGGACAGCGTCTCGCGGACGCAGACCAGCGAGGCGCTGTCGGGGGAGAAGCGCGGGGCGTAGACGTCGGCCAGGGGGTCGTCGACGAGCACCCGGGTCTCCCCGGTCGCCGTCTCGGTCAGCACGACCCGGGAGCGGCGGCCGGCCGGGCCGTCCGGCACGTCCTCGGAGCGCGCCACCAGCCGGCCGTCGGGGGAGACGGTGAAGTCGTCCCCGGCGCCGTGGGGCGGACGGGCCTCGGGCGTCAGGTCGCGCGGGGCCGGCGGCTCGGCGGCACCGGTCGGCTCGTCGGCGGGCAGTTGCCCCGCCCAGAACAGGTGCGGCGCGGCCGGCCCGAGGTCGTGGTCCCAGTACCGCACCGGGTAGGCCTCGTGCAGGATCGCGGTGACGCCGGCGTCCGCCCGCTGCTTGCGACGCTCCTCGTCGGTCTCGGCGTCGGCCGCGCCGGGCATCGTCGCGGCGGACACCACCACGTCCCCGGTGTCGGCGGCCACGGTGAACCCGGCGACGCCGTCCGGCCGGGTCAGCGCGAGGCGGGCCTCTCCGCCGCCGGCCGGAAGGCTCCACAGCGCCGGCTTCGGGTCACCGTTCTCCTTCGGACCCGGAACGGGGCGGGCGGAGGTGAACAGCAGCGATCCGTCGGGCAGCCACGTCGGCGCGGACTCGCCGGGGGCGCTGCGGGTCAGTCGCCGGGCGGGCTGCTCCCCGGAGGGGTCGATCTCCCACAGGGCCGACTGCCACTTCTTCTTCTCCGCGTCCAGGGTCGCCACCGACACGGCCAGCCGGGTCCCGTCGGCCGACAGGGCCAGCCCCCCGACCCGGGGGATCGCCACGAAGTCGGCCAACCGGCGGAACGGGCTGGCCGGCGGGGCGATGTCGGACTGTTCGGACGCAACGGAGGGCTTGCTCACCTGTCGGCCTCTTCTCACGTGTTCGTCGGTCGGCCCACCACGGTAGTGACGGGCACCAGCGAATTCGCGCGAGCGGGACCGAGCTTCAGGCCAGGGGATGGGCGCGAGGCCCGGATGCACACCGAGCCGCGGCCCCCCGGAGCGGGACCGCGGCTCGCGGAAGGCCGTGCGGATCAGAGCAGGGGTGCGGCCTCGAGAGGGGTGCGGCGCTCGTCGGCGGCAGTGACGAAGACATGGTGCGCGACGCCGGCCGGCAGCGGCTGGCCATCGAGGCTGACCGAGCCCTCGACGAGGCGGGCGTCCATCGTGGCTCCCGGTCGCACACCCTGCTCGGCCAGCACACGCAGCAGGTCGGCGTTCTCCTGCAACTGCTCGCTGATCCGCCGGATGACGACCGGGCGACCCTCGGTCGTCGCCGTCGTGGAGAGCAGGGTCAGCGAGTCCAGGACCGCCGAGGTCTCCCCGCCGACCGGCTCGTCCCCGCGCAGGGCGTCCAGACCCGGGATGGGGTTGCCGAACGGCGACAGCGAGGGATTGCCCAGCAGGGTCATCAGCTTGCGCTCGACAGCCTCGCTCATGACGTGCTCCCAGCGGCAGGCCTCCTCGTGGACATCGGCGTAGTCCAGGCCGATGACGTCCACGAGCAGGCATTCGGCCAGCCGGTGCTTGCGCATGACCGCCGTGGCCAGCTGACGTCCCTCGTCCGACAGCTGCAGGTGCCGGTCGCCCTCGACGGTCAGCAGGCCGTCGCGCTCCATGCGGGCCACCGTCTGGCTGACCGTGGGACCGCTCTGGTGGAGACGCTCCGCGATGCGTGCCCGCAGCGGAACGATTCCCTCTTCCTCCAGCTCGAAGATCGTCCGGAGGTACATCTCGGTGGTGTCGATGAGGTCGTTCACAGGTACTCCTCCGTGTCGCAGGCAAGTCTACGGGCGTCGCGGCCTCCACCTGGTCAGCCCGACGGGTCGTCCGGGCAACAGCCGCGGTCGGCAGGCCAACGGGTAGCGTCCGGCCCGTACGCCGGCCTGCCCGCGTACGAGTCCGACGTCGGCGCTAGGGGGCTCCATGAGTGACTCGGTCGCCGTCGTCTGGGACGACTCCCTGCTCGGTTACACGATGGGCGGGGACCATCCGCTGCACCCGGTGCGCCTCGACCTGACGATGCGGCTGGCCGACACCCTGGGCGTACTCGCCACCGACCGGCTCGAGCTGCTCAGGCCCACTCCCGCCGACGTCGACCTGCTGACGCTCGTGCACGACCCGGCCTATCTCGAGGCGGTCCGCCGCGCGCCGTCGGACCCGGATGTCGGCCACGGTCTCGGCACCCCCGACAACCCGATCTTCGAGGGCATGTACGACGCGGCGGCGCTGATCACCGGCGGCAGCGTGCTCGCTGCCCAGCAGGTGCACAGCGGGCGGTCCCAGCACGCGGTCAACATCTCCGGCGGCCTGCACCACGCCATGCGCGACGCGGCCTCGGGCTTCTGCGTCTTCAACGACGCCGCCGTCGCGATCGCGTGGCTGCTCGCGCAGGGGTACGAACGGATCGCCTACGTCGACCTCGACGTCCATCACGGAGACGGCGTCCAGGCGGCGTTCTACGACGACTCGCGGGTGCTGACGGTGAGCATCCACCAGACGCCGCTGACCTTGTTCCCGGGAACCGGCTTCCCGGAGGAGACGGGCGACCCGGAGAAGGCGATGGGCAGCGCGGTGAACCTCGCCCTGCCCAACGGCACCGACGACTCCGCGTGGCTGCGCGCCTTCACTGCCGTGGTCCCCAGTGTGCTGCGGGCGTTCCAACCGCAGATCCTCGTCACCCAGTGCGGCTGCGACGCCCACCACGAGGACCCGCTCGCCGACCTCGCGCTCACCGTCGACGGGCAGCGCGCCAGCTACCGGGCGATGCACGACCTCGCCCACGAGATCTGCGAGGGACGCTGGGTCGTCCTCGGCGGGGGTGGCTACGGCCTGGTGCGCTGCGTGCCCCGAGCGTGGACGCACCTGATCGCCGAGGTCAGCGGTACCCGGCTCGACCCGGCCACCGAGATCCCGCAGTCCTGGCGGGACGACGTCGTCCGCCGCGGGCTCAAGGCCCGGCCGCCCACGCACATGACCGAGGGCGGGTACACCGGGTTCTCCCGGTGGGACACCTTCACCGAGTCCCGCGTCGACCGCGCGGTCATGCGCACCCGGCGGGCCTGCTTGCCCTACTTCGGCCTCGACCCGGACGATCCCCGTGACTGAGCAGACCACCCAGTCCCCGGCCGAGCCGCCCGTCGAGGCCCCCCCGCCGCCACCGCACTGGGAGGCCGACATCGTCGCGGCCGACGGCGGGACGGTGCACCTGCGCCCGATCTCGCCCCACGACGACGAGGGTCTCGTCGGGCTGATGGAGCGCAGCAGCGACCAGACCCGCTACTACCGGTTCTTCGGGCCGATGAAGCGGCTCTCCGACCGCGACCTGCACCGCTTCACCCACGTCGACCACGTCGACCGGGTGGCCTTCGTCGTGCTGCTCGGCGACCAGATCGTGGGCGTAGGCCGGTTCGACCGCTATCCCGGCACCGACGACGCCGAGGTCGCCTTCCTCATCGAGGACGCCCATCAGGGCCGCGGCCTGGGGTCGGTGCTGCTCGAGCATCTCGCCGCCGCCGCCCGCGAGCGCGGGATCAAGCGCTTCGTCGCCGAGGTGCTGGCCCAGAACAGCAAGATGGTGCGGGTCTTCCAGGACGCCGGCTACAAGGCCGAACGCTCCTACGAGGACGGCGTCGTCCACCTGACGTTCCCGATCGACCACACCGAGGACGCCCTCGCCGTCTCCTACGAACGCGAGCAGCGCAGCGAGTCGCGGTCGATCGCCCGGCTGCTCACCCCCTCGTCGGTGGCTGTCGTGGGGGCGAGCAACGACCCGGGCAAGCTCGGCAACGCCGTCCTCACCGACCTGCTGGGCTACGGCTTCGACGGTCCGATCTACCCGGTCAATCCCGGGGCCCGGCACGTGCGCGGGGTGCCCGCCTACGCCGACATCGAGGCGATCCCCGGCGACGTCGACCTCGCCGTCGTCGCCGTGCCGGCCGAGGAGGTGGCCGCCGTCGTGGAGGCATGCCGGCGCAAGCGGGTGCGCGGGCTGGTGGTCATCTCCGGCGGCTTCGGTGAGGCCGGGCCGGACGGCCGGGCCGCCGAGCGCCGGCTGGTCGCCGCGGCTCGCGCCTCCGGGATGCGGGTGGTCGGCCCCAACTGCCTGGGCGTCGTCAACACCGACCCGGCGATCCGGCTCAACGCCAGCCTCGCCCCGCAGATCCCCGGCCGCGGTCGGGTCGGGTTCTTCGCCCAGTCGGGGGCGCTGGGCGTCGCCCTGCTGGAGCGGGCGCACAGCCGCAAGATCGGCCTGTCGACGTTCGTCTCGGCGGGCAACCGGGCCGACGTCAGCGGCAACGACCTGTTGCAGTACTGGGCGACCGACCCGGCCACCGAGGTGGTGCTGCTCTACCTGGAGAGCTTTGGCAACCCGCGCAAGTTCGCCCGGCTGGCCCGCACGGTGGGCCGCACGAAGCCGGTGGTCGCGGTGAAGAGCGGCCGGCACGTGGGCATGACGCCCGGCCTCGTCGGCACCTCCGTGGCCGTGCCGGAGGAGTCCGTCGCCGCGCTGTTCGCCTCGGCGGGCGTGATCCGGGTGGACACCGTGGCGCAGCTGCTCGACGTGGGCTCGCTGCTGGCCCACCAGCCGCTGCCCGAGGGTTCCCGGGTCGCCATCGTCGGCAACTCCACGGCGATGGGGCAGCTGGTGGCCGACGCCGTCCTGGAAGAGGGGCTGGAGCTGGCGCACGAGGCGCCGGTGGACATCGGCGTCAGCGGGTCGCCCGAGGCGTTCCGCGCCGCGCTGCAGGCGTCGGTCGACGACGACGCCGTGGATGCCGTCGTCGCGGTCTTCCTGCCGCCGCTGATGGCCGGTTCGAAGGAGTACGGGCCGGCGCTGCGCGAGGTCGCCGTCGGTTCGGCCAAGCCCATCGTCGCGACATTCCTCTCCACCGAGGGCATCCCGCCCGAGCTGGCCGTCACCGACGAGCACGGGATGCCGGGCCGCGGGTCGGTGCCGTCGTTCGCGACCCCGGAGCGGGCGGTGATCGCGCTGGCCAAGGTCGCCGAGTACGCGCGCTGGCGGCGCCGGCCGGTCGGGGAACTGCCGGAGCTGCCCGACGTCGACGAGGAGGCCGGCAAGGCGATCGTGCGCACGGCCCTTGGCGACGCCCCGCAGGGCCGTGGCCTCACCGACGAGGAGCTGATCGCCCTCCTGGCCGCCTACGGCGTGCCGCTGCTCGGCACGCGAACGGTCAGCGATGCCGCCGGCGCGGTCGCGGCGGCCAAGGAGATCGGCTACCCCGTCGTCCTCAAGTCCACCGCCCCTTGGCTCCGGCACCGTGCGGACCTGGGCGGGGTGCGGCTGGACCTGGTCGACGACGAGGCGGTCCGGAGCGCGTTCACCGCGATCCCCTCCGGCGATCCGGTGATCGTGCAGGAGATGGCGGCGCCGGGGGTGGCGACGGTCGTCGAGGTCGTCGACGACCCGTCCTTCGGTGCGCTGGTCAGCTTCGGGGTCGGGGGAGTGGCCACCGACCTGCTGGGCGACCGGGCCTACCGCACGCTGCCGCTCACCGACCTCGACGCCGCGGAACTGGTCCGCGCCCCGCGCGCGTGGCCGTTGCTCAACGGCTACCGGGGCTCGGAGCCGGTCGACGTCGCGGCGCTGGAGAACCTGCTGCTGCGGGTGGCCCGTCTGGCCGACGACCTGCCCGAGGTGCTGCGGCTGCGGCTGGAGCCGGTCATCGTCGGGCCGGCCGACCCGTGGCACGGCGGCCGGTCGCTGGTCGTCGCAGGTGGCACCTGCACGGTCGGCCCTCCGACCGCGCGGGTCGATCCCGGTCCCCGCCGCATGCGCTCGCCGGTCTAGC
>JAOPUS010000089.1 GCA_025963345.1 Blastococcus sp.
GCCACCCCGGCGGAGAAGGCGGCGGCGAAGGACGCCTACCTGTCGGAGTTCCTGGCCGAGCGCGGCAAGCGGGACCGGCAGTCGCAGGCCTGGGAGCTGCTGCTGACCCGCAGCTACGACGAGGCGCCGAGCTGGAAGCAGATCTTCGACGACCTCGACCCGTCGGTGCACGAAGAGCTGGGCACCCTCTACGACGCCCTGCCGGCCGGCGCCCAGGAGGAGTACGTGCGCCGCTTCGGCGTCCCGTCCGCCGTCTGATCCCGAACCCGCGGCACCCATGACCCGTCCCGTGACCGCTAGTGGCCGCCTGGTCGCGGGGCGCTACCGGCTGCAGTCCCAGATCGGCGGGGGCGGGATGGGCGCGGTCTGGCTCGCCCGGGACGAGCTGCTCGGACGGCGGGTCGCGGTGAAGCAGGTGCTCACCGCGCCGGGGGTCAGTGGCGAGGAGGCCGACCAGCAGCGTCAGCGAGCGCTCCGCGAGGGCCGCATCGCCGCCCGGCTGAGCCATCCGCACGCGATCAGCGTCTACGACGTGGCGCTGGAGTCCGGCCAGCCGTGGCTGGTCATGGAGTACCTGCCCTCCCGCAGTCTGGCGGAAGTCCTCAGTGAGGACGGCGTCCTGCGGGTGGACCAGGTCGCGCAGGTCGGCGCCCAGGTGGCCGACGCGCTGGCGGCCACGCACGCCGCGGGAATCGTGCACCGGGACGTGAAGCCCGCGAACATCCTCATCGGTGAAGGTGGCTCGGTCGAGGGCCTGGTGAAGATCACCGACTTCGGCATCTCGCACGCGAGCGGGGACGTCACGCTCACCCAGACCGGCCAGATCACCGGGACGCCGGCCTTCCTTGCACCTGAGGTCGCCCAGGGCCACCCCATGACCGAGGCCAGCGACGTCTTCTCCCTCGGCGCGACGCTCTACACGTGCCTCGAGGGCACCCCGCCGTTCGGCATGGAGGACAACGCCCTCGGCATGCTGCACCGGGTCGCGGGCGGGAACATCGTGCCGCCCCACCGGTCCGGCGCCCTGACCCTGCCGCTGCAGAGGATCCTCGCGGCCGACCCCGCGGACCGGCCGACCATGCCCGAGCTCCGCGACGAGCTGGCGACGCTCGCCGCCGGCCGGGACGGCGACACCACGACGATCCTGCTGGCCCGCACCGACCTGGGCTCGGCCGCTCCTGGGCGCACCCACACGACCAGCTTTCCGGCCGGAGCTGCCGCAGCGGCCGAGACGCCGTCTCCCGTGGCGTCCCCGCCGGCTCCTCCGGTGCCACCCGCACCGGCGGCTGCACCCGTCGAGCCGTCGGCCGCCGGCCCACGGACCCCCACCCCTCCGCGTCCTCCCCGGGAACGCGGGCGGCGCCGCGGGCGGGCGCTCTGGGCGACCGCGGCACTGGTCGCGCTGGTCCTGGCCGGGCTCATCGCCGTCAGGGCGCTCGACCCGTTCGCCGACGACGGCTCGAACGCCCAGGGGTCATCGGCCGACGCGTCCTCGACCCCGGCGGATCCCACTACGGCGCAGACGAAGCCGTCCGCCTCCCAGGCCACCGCGACCTCCGCCGGCTCGCCCGCGAGCACAGCGGTCGACGCGGGGTCCGTGCGCGCACAGGACGTCGCCAAGGCCGTGACGGACTTCTTCACGAACGTCCCGGGGAACCTCGAGGCGGCCTACGCGCTGACCAGCCCGTCCTTCCAGAGCGAGTTCCCGCTGGATCGGTTCTCCGGCTTCTGGAGCGAGTTCCAGGACGTGAAGGTCAGCAACATCCAGACCCAGGACGGCTCGACCACGGCCACCGTCGACATCGAGTACATCTGGCCCGACGGCAGGCGGCAGACCGAGCGGCACGTACTGACGTTCGTGGTCGGGGACGACGGCACGCTGCTGCTGGAGCGCGACGCCGCCGCCGGCTGACGGTCCGGACGACGACGACGGCGGCGCCCGCCAGGTGCTCGACCCGTGCGGACGCCGCCGTCTTGTCCTGTGTGGCGGGCTCGTGACACAAATCGCTGATCATTGCGTCAAAGCGGCGGGCAGATCGCGTTCCCCAGCACTTTGGTGATCATCCCCGTCGCAGCAGGCGTGTGCATCGGCAGTCGGGGGAGTCGCTCAGTACAGCGGGGGCGCGACGTGGATGCCTCTCTGGGTCTCCAGCCACGTGTTCAACTCGGCGCACTCGGCTACGCCCACCGAGTCGTTGTCGACCTTCCCCTTGGCGAAGGCGGCGGCCGAAATGATGCTGCCGTCGTGGAGCACGATGCGGATGCCGGTGCGCCGGACAGTGCCGTAGGCCGGTGGCGGCTCGAAGCGGGCGATGTCGTTGGCGGGCACGCGGTTGGTCCAAAGCATCCGGCGATTGGTCACCCATCCTGGCTCGACCAGAACGCCGCTACGGAACGCGCCGTAGGTGACGAACGTGCTTGCGGTGACCACCACGAAGGCGATCGGCACGCCGGATTGCCAGGTGTTGTAGAGCCCGAACTCGGGGCCAGGGCCTACCAGGGCGAGCGCGGCGAAGAACCACGCGAAGACCGGAATCAGCCATTGCCTGGCGCGGCGGGTGTAGAAGCGTCGGCTTCCATCCGGGCTGGCCCAGACCGCTACCGCGCCCGCTGGTCGCTGCCGTCGACGCATCTCGCCGTCCTCCGTCTCGCGATGTGGACCGCCCCAGTCCTTTGACCGGCTCGGCTGTTGCGCCGACGCCGCACGGTGGAACGCCACCTCAATGATCGGCAGGAGACCCGGCAGGTTGCAGCCGTGAGGAGGACAGGCGTTCGTCTCGTCAGTCCCGGGCCTGGTCGCCCGTGGCGGACCGCCACATCTGCTTGACCTCGGCGAGTGCATCGGTGGCCGAGATGCGGACGTGCCCCTGGTGGGCGAGCGCCGCTTGCCAGGCTTCGTCGGTCGGCGGTTCGGTCAGCCATGTCTCTGGGTTGCCGCCTTGTCCGTAGCGGCGGAACAGGTCGGCGGCCTCGGTGTCGATGTGTCCGTGCTCTCCGAGTGCCCACAGGTCGTACAGGTCGCGCGGAGCGTGCCGGTCTGCCCAGGCTGCGGTCTTGTTCGCGACGAACGCGGGAGCGGTCAGCGTGGTGAGAGTGGCCGCGGGTGCGTCGGTGTAGCGCTGGATCAGTGCGCGCTGCTCGGTCGGCCATGCCGGGTATCCCTCGGCGCTGAGTAGTTGGACCCGAATGAGAACGGTGTCACTGATGCGCAGGACCGCTGCGTCGGCGCCCTTTCTGTCGGCGAGGCTGGGAGTCCAGGTGACCTCGCCGTGGGATCGGCGCAAGCGCGCTGCGACGGCGTCTTGAATGCGGTGGGCAAGGTCGGTGCGGTTGCCTCGGGCGATGAGATCGATGTCTTCGCTCAGGCGCAAGGTCGGCAGGAAGGTGCGCGACAGCGCGGTCCCGCCGAAGAAGATGAGGTCGTCGGCGCCGTCCATGTCGCTGAGCGCGCCGAGAACGTGACTGATCGCGTGGTCTCTGATCACCTGCTCTGTGGCGACGCCGAAGTCGTCACGGACCTGATTGATCTCGTCCTGGCCAAGGCTGCGGCGCCGTCCGGCCTTGAGTAGACGTTCCGTCTCGGCGTTGGCTGCCCGGAGGGTTTCGCCTCGAAGCAAGGCCACGCGCAGCAGGGCTGCACTGACCAGATCGCCGATCTCGCGGGCCTCGTTGGCTTCGCGTTCGAGGTGGGCGTGTCCTTCGGGTGTGCTGGCGTAATCGCGGGCGATGTCCAGCCAAGCCGGATCGGACTGCGGGATGCACTCATAGCGTGGGCGGCTGTGTGCCTCGCAGCGCTGACCGCCTTCACTGATCGCCCGACACATGGACGCCCCTCTCCTCATCCCGTCTCTAACGGGTCGTCCTGTGCAGTCGGTCCAGCGTGCGCATCATGCGCTGCTCCTGGGCCAGTTCCTTGAGACGGTTCTCGTCGCAGCGCGGCAGTAGCAGGCGAACCGCTGCCTGGGTTTCCTCGGGCATTCCGCCGAGGCCGGGACGCTTGGTGAGGTCCAACACCGTCTGCTCCGGAGTTGTCACTAGCGCCGGGCCCAGGTCGGTCCGAACCAGCGTCGCGTCCAACGCGTCCACGTCGCGGGCAACAAAGACGATGGTTGCGCCGGGCCGGTCGGCGACCTGGAGTGGCAGGTGCTGGCGAGGTGCCGCCACGTACGCCTGCCCGATGGCCCGAGGCAGCGCCCCGAGTAGCCGGGCGGCGGTCAGGTGCATCAGAACAGGGACGCGCTCGCCGAAGATGGCTGTAGCCACACCAGCGGCCAGGGCCTCCAGGGTCGGCGCCCAGGTGGGGTCCTGATCGTCGGGGACCGCGTAGTACAGACCGTGCGCCGCCTTCTTGACCCGGTTCTGGCGGGTCAAGCGATGCAGTTGCACGTTCGGCTGCGTGTAGGTCTCCGCCAGGTCCTTGGGGCGGAACGTCCGCAGCGGTGCCCGTGTGATCGCACCAGGTAGACCTGTCATGACGAACACCTCCTCTGGCCACTGACTACGCAAAAGGTTATCACCTAGATAAGGTATCGGCTACTAAGTGCCGGGACTGAAGCGTTCACAGCACACCTTCGACACCCGCCATGCAAGCGACGCCGCGACCTGGCCCCTTTCACGCAGCCGCTGGACCAGCGGCGACACGTCGGAAGCCAGACGCCTCAGACGTCAGTACCGGAAGGCACAGTTCACGCGTGCTGACCCGCAGCCCACGTGCCCCGCAAGCAGCGCAAGGGTGACCACGCCCGTACCGGCCTACCGCCAGGCGTGGGCCCGCCCGAGACGGCCGCGGCCTGACCCCGCCAGATGATCAACCACACAGCACACGCCAGCCGGTCCCGAAGGACCGGCCAGTCGGCGTACCCGCGAACGACCCGAAACGCCCGATTCAGCCTCCAATGAGGCTCGGTAGTCGCCAATCAGCCCACATCGACGGCTGACTCGACCCCGAACAGCGGTGAAGCCGCCCCCCGAGTTCCCAACCTGTCGGTCAGATCCTCCGAGGACGGCTTCGCCGTCACTTTCGTCGCTACTTCAGGAATCTTCCGTCGGTAGCCCGTGGCGGTGGCGGTGGGATTTGAACCCACGGAGGGGGTTGCCCTCACACGCTTTCGAGGCGTGCTCCTTCGGCCGCTCGGACACGCCACCGCCGCAGAGACTACAGGCCCCGCTGAGCGCGGAAGAACGCGCGTAGCAGCGTGGCGGACTCCTCGGCCCGCACTCCCGCGGTGACCTCCGGCCGGTGATTGAGCCGGCGGTCGCGGACGACGTCCCAGAGCGAGCCGGCCGCTCCCGCCTTGGCGTCGTCGGCGCCGTAGACGAGCCGGGCGACGCGGGCGAGGACCAGCGCTCCAGCGCACATCGTGCAGGGCTCGAGCGTCACGACGAGGGTGCAGCCCTCGAGCCGCCACGTGCCGAGAGCGGCGGCGGCCTGCCGCAGCGCGAGGACCTCCGCGTGCGCCGTGGGGTCGCCGTCGGCCTCGCGCCGGTTGCACGCCGCGCCGAGCACCGCGCCGTCAGGGCCG
>JAOPUS010000099.1 GCA_025963345.1 Blastococcus sp.
ATGCGCATCGGTATGCCCATGTCCTACAGCGGTGACTTCGCCGAGACCGCCGCGGTGATCGCCGAGTACGAGGCGGCGGGGCTGGACATCATCTTCGTCACCGAGGCGTACTCGTTCGACTCGGTCAGCCAGCTCGGCTACCTGGCCGCCCGGACGACGACGCTGGAGATTGCGTCGGCCATCTTCAACGTCTACTCGCGGTCGCCGGCCTTGCTGGCGATGACCGCCGCCGGCCTGGACTACGTGTCCGGCGGCCGCTTCACCCTGGGGGTCGGGGCGTCCGGGCCGCAGGTGGTCGAGGGCTTCCACGGTGTCCCGTATACGGCGCCGCTGGCCCGTACCCGTGAGGTCGTCGACATCTGCCGCACGGTGTGGCGACGCGAGCCGCTGGAGCACGACGGGCCGCAGATCCAGATCCCGTTGAGCCCCGAGCGCGGCGGCAGCGGGCTCGGCAAGCCGCTGAAGCTCATCAACCGGCCGGTGCGTCCGCGGATCCCGATGCTGCTGGCGGCGCTCGGCCCGAAGAACGTCGCGCTGGCCGCGGAGCTCTTCGAGGCCTGGGAGCCGATCTTCTACTACCCCGAGGGCAGCGCCGAGGCCTTCGGCAAGGCGCTGGCCGACGGGAACTCCCGGCGCGACCCCGAACTGGCCCCGCTGCAGATCGTCGCCGACACCAACGTGCTGGTCACCGACGACCCCGACGAGGAGGCCCGCGGCCTGCAGAAGGTGCGCGAGCACCTCGCGCTGTACGTCGGTGGCATGGGGGCGAAGGGGAAGAACTTCTACAACGACCTGGCCGTCCGCTACGGCTTCCCCGACGAGGCGGGCACCGTCCAGGACCTGTTCCTCGCCGGGCAGCGGGCCGAGGCCGCCGCGGCCCTGCCCGACGAGCTGGTGCGGGGGGTGTCGCTGGTCGGGTCCCGCTCCTACGTGGCCGAGCGCGTCGCGGCCTTCGCCGCCGCCGGGGTGACCACCGTGAACGCGGCGCCGCTGGGGGAGGACCACGCCACCCGGCTCCGGTCGGTCGCGACGCTCAAGGAACTCGTCTCCTGATCCGGACGGGCGGGCACGCGCTCAGGCGGTGTAGCTGACCCGACCGCCGATGAGCACCGTGCGGACGGCGCCGGCGTCGGGTTCGGCGAGGACGGCGGTCCGCGAACGGTCGAGCAGTACGAGGTCCGCGGTGGCCCCGGCCCTGATCCGCCGGGGCGTGCCCGGGGCTGCGGGCCCGGCCAGGTAGGCCTCGAGCGCCTGGCGCGGCTCGAGCCGCTCGTCGTCGGTGACGACCCGACCTGCGGACGTCCGCCTCGTCACGGCCGCGGCGATGACGGCCCACGGGTCCAGCGGCCCGTACGGGGCGTCGCTCGACAGTGCGACGGGCACGCCGGCGGCCACCAGGCTGCGGCAGCGGTACAGGTCGCGGTGCTCGTCGACGGGGACGCCGTCCAGGTAGTCCTCGCCCCGGTGGGCCAGGAAGCCGGGCTGGGTGACGACGGTCAGCCGGCGGCGGGCGAGCTCGGCCACCAGTTCCTCCGGGACGAGCGCGGCGTGCTCGATGCGGTCACCAGCCTGCTCTCCCGCCATGTCGAGGGCGGCCAGGAGCAGCACGAGGGCCTCGCGCGTGACGCAGTGGACGGCGACCGGTCGCCCGGCGGCGTGCGCCTCGGCGATCCGTCCTGCGAGACCGTCCAGGTCGGGGAGCGCGGAGTCGGCGATCACGATCTTGTGCGGGCCCGCGCTCGCGCCGGGGGTGCCAGGGGGTGGCTGGTCCAGGGGCAGGCCGAGGAACTGCACCCGCTGCGGCAGTGCGCCACTCTCCATGGCCGCAGTGATGGCCGCGACCGCACCGGGGGTCAGGTCCGGCGTCGCATCCGTGACCGCGGTGATGCCGAGCCGGGTGAGGCGTGCACCGACGGCCGTCAGATCCGGTGGTTGCTCCGGCGGGAGCCATCGGCGCAGCTCCGCGTCGGCCCGCCAGAGCCGGCCGGTCGGCCGCCCGTCGCCGTCGCGCTCGATCCCGGGGGCGTCGGCCCCCGTCAGCTGCAGGTGCTCGACGCCGGCGCTGTTGAGCATCCACAGCGCGCCGCTGCGGTGCTGGATCCGCACCGGGCGGGCCGCATGCAGCCGGTCCAGGGCGGCGGCGTCCAGGTCGCCGGCCACGGTCTCGATGTAACCGACCCCCCGTACCCACCCCGACGGATCCGCCGCGGCCGCGCCGAGCGCCACCGCGAGTGCGGCCCGATCGAGAACGGCGGGCGGGCCACACGCCACCGAGCGGTCGGCCGCGGCGAGGGCCAGCAGGTGCAGGTGTGCGTCCCAGAGGCCGGGCAGGATCGCGCCGCCGCGGCAGTCCACTTCCTCGTCGCCGCGGCGGTCCAGTGACGGCCCGACCTCGGCGACCCGGCCGTCCCGCAGCCGCAGGTCGATCCCCGCCTGCCCGTCGAGCTCGGCGTTCCGGAGCAGCAGGCCGGTCATGGCAGCGGGATGCCGAGCTCGGCGAGCACCGCGGCGGTGTGCGCACCGGCGGACGGCGCCGTCCCCGTCGCCCTCCGCCTCCGGGGCAGCGCGACGGGGACCGCACCCGAGTCGGTGTCCACCACCCAGCCCGCCGCGGACCGTCGTGCGGCGTGGGGAGCCTGCTCCGGCTCGGCGGGGAGGGTCGAGGCCACGACGTCGGCCATCGCGACGTCCCAGAGCACGCCGGCACCGTCCGCGGGAGCGGTGAGGGCGAGGGCGGCCGCGGTCAGCCCGGTCAGTGGGTCGGCCAGCGCGTCGCCGGAGAAGAGGGCGGCGCCGGGGGTGTCGGTGACGACGAGTCCGGCACCGGCCGCGACGTCGTCCCCGAAGCCGATCCGGGCGGAGCTCCGGCCGGCCGCCGTGATGGAGATCCAGGTCGTCCCGGCCGCGACGGCGGCACCCGCATCGAGCCCGAACCCGGTGAGCGCCCGGGGCCGCGACGCCTCGATCACGATGTCCGCGGCCGCCACGAGCGCGGCCAGTGCCCGGCGTTCGGCGGGCACGTCGGGATCGAGCACCACCGACCGGTGCCCGGCGTGCAGCAGGCGGTAGAAGCCGCGATCCCCGCGCCGGGCCCCGTCGGGGCGCGAGGGGGTCTCGACCTTCACCACGCGGGCGCCGGCGAGACCCAGCAGTGCCGCGCAGAGCGGCCCGGCCCACAGTGCGCTGAAGTCCACGACCAGTAGTCCCTCCACCGACCGCGGGGGGAGGGCCGGGAACGGTGGGGGAGGAGGGCGACGGCGCACGGGGGTGGCGGCGATCCCGAGCAGCTGCGCCCGCTCGGCCAGTTCGTCACCCGGATGATCCCGCAGCCACGCGGCGACACCGGGCCACGGGTCGGCCCCGAGTTCGGCGCTGACGAGGGCGCTGAGCAGCTGGGGGTCGTCGTCGCGCGCGCAGGAGACGGCGGCCCAGCCGTCCGCGGTGGGGAGCAGTCGGCTGCTGCCGCCGGGCGACACGGAACCGCGCCGGACGTGGCCGGTGAAGGCGGCCCGCTCGCCGAGCAGGGCGGGTCCGTCGACGGCGACCGGGGAGGCGGTCCCGGCTGTCGCCGCGGCGATCGCGTCCGCGAGCTCGCGGGCCCGAGTGGCGCCTCGGCCGGGCGGCACCAGGGGCGGCCCGTCCGGTCGGCCGGTCAGGTGGACGACGCCACTGCGC
>JAOPUS010000100.1 GCA_025963345.1 Blastococcus sp.
GCCGAGCGGCCGGAGGTGACGCTGCTGTCGACGCATCGTCAGCTCTTCAGCGACACCGATGACTGAGAAAGGACCCCCTCGCCCCCCACCGCTCGCACGCTCGCGGCGGGACCCTGCGAGGGGGCCCGCCCCATCTACCCGACTGAGAGGTCCTCATGGCTGATCCGGCCCGCGCACGCAAGCTGGCGGTGCGCATCCGTCAGATCGTCTCCGCCGCGATCGAGATGCAGATCAAGGACCCCCGACTGGGCATGGTCACCGTGACCGACACCAAGGTCACCGGTGATCTCCGCGAAGCCACGGTGTTCTACACGGTCTACGGAGACGAGACGCAGATCGCCGACTCGGCGAAGGCGCTCACCAGCGCGACCGGCATTCTCCGCGCCACGGTGGGCAAGCAGACCGGCATCAAGTTCGTGCCGACGCTGACCTTCGTGGCCGACATCGTGCCGGACACGGCCCGGGAGCTCGAGGAGGCACTCGAGCGCGCCCGCCACGCCGATGCCGAGCTGGCCCGCGCCCGCGAGGGCGCGCAGTACGCCGGCGAAGCCGACCCCTACCGCAAGCCCGCTGAGGACGACGAGGACGACGACCTCGACGGCGACGACACGGTTTCCCCGGCGACTGCCGATGACAGTGTCGACGATGTGCCGGTCCAGAGCAGGAGCGCACTGTGAGTGAAATCGACCCAGACCCGTACGAGCCCGGCGAGGGCCAGGGGGAGTCGGTCCTCGGTGGTCGCGAGGTCCCCGAGACCGGTGACCCGACCGACGGCGGCAAGCGCGGCGAGGCCGGTGAGGCGCCCAGCATCCGCGCCGACGAGCCCGACGACGGCAACGTCTACCCCGCCGGCGGCGGCAGCGTGGCGGAGGAGCAGGACGCTCCTCCCGTCGCAGACCCCGGCCCGGACGCCTGATCCTCGTGGCCGTCTCTTCCCCGCGCGCCACTGCGTCGCCGTCCCGGACCGCAGCGTCGGTCCTGGCCGAGGCCGCGGACGCCCGCGCGACGGTCGTTCTCTCCGGACACGTGCAGCCCGACGCCGACGCGCTGGGCAGCACCCTCGCTCTGGCCGAGGGCCTGCGGCGCCGTGGTGCCCGCGTCCTGATGACCTTTCCCGACCCGTTCACACTGCCCGCATCGCTCGGCTGGCTGCCCGGCGCGGAGGGGCTGGTGCCCTCCTCCTCGGTGCCCTCTTCGCCGGACGTGTTCGTCAGCCTGGACGCCGCCTCGCCCGGACGCCTGGGTGAGCTCGCGCCGCTGCTGGCCGACGCCGGCGTCTCGGTCGTCGTCGACCATCACGTCAGCAATCCCGGATTCGGTGACGTGCGGCTGGTCGACGGCGGCGCACCCGCCACCGTGACCCTGGTGGCCGGCATCCTCGACGAGCTGGGCATCACTCTCGACCGGCAGCTGGCCACCTGCCTCTACGCCGGGCTGTCCGCCGACACCGGCTCCTTCCGCTTCGGCAACACCCGGCCCGAGACCCACGAGCTCGCGGCCCGGCTGCTGTCCACCGGTATCGACCACTCGGAGATCAGCCGGCGGCTGTTCGACACCGCGCCGTTCGGCTGGCTGGGGCTGCTGTCCGCGATCACCGGGCGCGCCGTCCTGGAGCCCGACGTCGGACTCGGTCTGGTCTGGACGTGGTCGAGCGCCGCCGAGGCGGCCGAGTACGGCCTGCCCGGTGAGCAGCTCGAGGCGCTGGTCGACGTGGTGCGCTCGACGGAGGAGGCCGACGTCGCCTGCGTCCTGAAGGGCCAGGACGACGGTTCCTGGTCGGTGTCCCTGCGCTCGCGCGGCGGCACCGACCTCGCGGGGGTCGCCATGGCCCTCGGCGGGGGCGGGCACACGCTGGCCGCCGGCTACAGCTCCTACGTCGACCGGGAAGCAACCGTGGCCGCCCTGCGCAGGGAGCTCGCCGGCCTATGACATCGCGGTCCTCCGGACCGCACCGCGGACCATGACATCGCCGTCCTCCGGACGGCACCGCGGCCAGGAGCCGTCCCCGACCGGCGATGAGCCGGACCACGGCTCCGCGTCGGGGAGCCTCCGGCCCCCGCGCCGCGGCCCGTCGGTCCTGTCGTTGGCGCTGCCAGCGCTCGTCGTCCTCGCGGCCGAGCCGTTGTACCTGCTCGTCGACACTGCCGTCGTGGGGCACCTCGGCGCCGTGGCTCTGGGCGGCCTCGCCGTCGGCGGCGGACTCCTCGCCTGGTCGGCCGCACTGCTGAACTTCCTGGCCTACGGCACGACGGCCCGTGCCGCCCGCCGCGCAGGCGCCGGTGACCGCGCGGGTGCCGTCGCCGAGGGCGTGCAGGCCACCTGGCTGGCTCTCGGCCTCGGCCTCGTCGTCCTGCTGCTGTTCCAGCTCCTGGCCGGCCCGCTCACCCGGACGCTGGCCGGGGGACCGGGCGCGGTCGCCGAGGCCGGTGAGGACTGGCTGCGCATCGCCGGTCTGGGCGCACCGCTGCTGCTGGTCTCGCTCGCCGGGAACGGCTGGCTGCGCGGTGTGCAGGAGCTGCGCAGGCCGGTGCGGTACGTGCTGGCCGGCAGCCTCGTCAGCCTCGTGCTCTGCCCACTGCTGGTGCACCCGGCCGGGCTGGGCCTCATCGGGTCAGCCATAGCCAACGTGTCCGGGCAGGCGCTGACCGCGGGCCTGTTCCTCCGGGCGCTGCTTCGCGAGGAGGTCTCCTGGCGCCCGCGACCGGCCGCCGTCCGCACCCAGCTGGTCATCGGCCGCGACCTGCTCCTGCGGGCCGCGGTGCTCCAGCTGTCGCTCCTCGTCGCGGCCGGAGTGGCCGCCCGCGCCGGAACCGCCCAGCTGGGCGCCCACCAGATCGCCCTGCAGCTGTTCTTCTTCCTCGCGCTGGTGCTCGACGCCTATGCGATCGCCGCCCAGACCCTGGTCGGCCACGCGCTGGGCGGGAACCGGCCGGAGGAGGCGCGGGCCACCGCCCGCAGGGTCGCCCTCTGGGGGCTCGGCACCGGGCTCGTCGTCGCGGCCGTCCTGCTCGCGCTCCGCGGCCTCCTGCTCCCGCTGTTCACCGGCGACCCCGCCGTCCTCGGGCAGGCAGAGGTCGTGTGGTGGTTCCTGGCCGGCATGCAGCCGCTGGCCGGCGTGGTCTTCGCCCTCGACGGGGTGCTGATGGGCGCCGGTGACGTCGGCTACCTCCGCACGGTCACGATCGGGTCGGCGGTGGTCGGCTTCCTGCCGCTGTCGCTGCTGTCCGGTCCGCTGTCGTGGGGGCTGGCCGGGATCTGGACGGGCCTGTGCCTGTTCATCGGGCTGCGGCTGGTCGCCGTCCTCGTGCGGGTGGCGGGTGACCGGTGGCTCATGGCGCCTGGCACGGTGGGCGCATGAGTCCCCATGCCGAGCCATGAAGAAGCGACCTGACGCCGACGTCGCCCCGGGGCTGCTGCTCGTCGACAAGCCCGGTGGCATGACCTCGCACGACGTCGTCGCCCGGGCCCGCCGCGTGCTGTCGGTCCGCAAGGTGGGGCACGCCGGCACGCTCGACCCCATGGCCACCGGGCTGCTGATCCTCGGCGTCGGCGCGGCCACCCGACTGCTCGGCTACGTCGGCGGGCACGACAAGACCTACGAGGCGACGATCCGGCTCGGTCAGTCCACGGTCACCGACGACCGCGAGGGCGAGGTGCTGATCACGAGTTCCACGGCAGCCCTGGACGACGACGCGATCCGTGCGGCGCTGGCCGCGCAGACCGGTGCACTGCAGCAGGTGCCTTCCTCGGTGAGCGCGGTCAAGGTCGACGGCCGACGGTCCTACGACCGCGTGCGCGCCGGCGAGCAGGTCGAGCTCGCGCCCCGTTCGGTCACCGTCCACCGGCTCGAGGTGCACCGGATCGGGCGGCCGACCCCCGACCTGGTCGACGTCGACGTCACCGTCAGCTGCACGGCCGGCACCTACATCCGCGCCATCGCCCGCGACGCCGGGGCTTCCCTCGGGGTGGGCGGTCACCTCACCGCCCTGCGGCGCACCGCCTCCGGGCCGTTCACCGTCGGGCAGGCGGCGCCGGTGGAGGAGGCCGGTGCGGCGCTGCTCGCCGTCGGGGGAGCGGGGTTCCTCGGACTCACAGAAGCCGCCACCACGGTCTTCCCGGCGCGGGCGCTCACCGCCGAGGAGACCCGAGCGCTCTTCTACGGCCAGCGCATCGCGGCGACCGGGACGCCCGGTCCGCACGCCGCCGTGGACCCCGACGGCCGGCTGGCCGCCCTCGTGGAGGACACCGGCGCGACCGCGAAGGTGGCGGTGGGGTTTCCGCAGCAGTGACCTGTGGCAGCGTCGGGGGCGTGACCCTCGACTCTCGGCTGAGTGCTCTCCATGACGAGCTGGCGCCGCTCCCCGGCGTGCTCGTCGCCTTCTCCGGTGGCGTCGACTCCGGCGTGGTGCTCGCCGCGGCCGTCCGGGCCCTGGGCGCCCACCGCGTGGTCGCCGCGACCGCGGTCTCGCCGAGTCTGCCGTCCTCGGAGCGTGACCTCGCCGCCGACTTCGCGGCCTCCCTCGGGGTCCGGCACGAGCAGCCCCGCACCGACGAGCTGTCCCGGGAGGGCTACCGGGCGAACGCCGGCGACCGCTGCGCGTTCTGCAAGTCCGAACTGGTCGACGTCCTGGCCCCGCTGGCGGCCCGGCTCGGCATCGCCGACGTCGTCACCGGCACCAATGCCGACGACCTGCGGGCCGGTTTCCGGCCGGGCATCCGGGCCGCCGCCGAGCGCGGCGCGTGGGCGCCGCTGGCCCGCGCCGGCATGACCAAGGACGACGTCCGCGCCGCGGCCCACCGGTGGGGTCTCCCGCTCGCCGACAAGCCGGCCGCCGCCTGCCTGGCGAGCCGGATCGCCTACGGCGTCCCCGTGTCGGCCGAGGGGCTGGCCCGGGTCGAGGCCGCGGAGGCGGGACTCCGCGCGGCGCTGGCCGCGGCCGGGCTGGTCGTGCGGGATCTGCGGGTCCGTGATCTCGGGGGCGACACCGCGCGGGTGGAGATCGACGCCGATCGCGTCCCGGCCGTCGCCGCGCGTCCGGACCTGCTGGCCGCCGTCGCCGGGTTCGACCGCGTGGAGCTCGATCCTCGGGGTTTCCGGTCGGGCTCGATGAACGAGCTGCTGCCGGACCCGGTCCGCTACCGCTGAGCCGCCATTCCCTGGGCCGATCGTGCGATCCGCGCGGCGGCCACCCCGGCGCCGAACCCGTTGTCGATGTTGACCACCAGGACGCCCGGCGCGCAGGCGGTCAGCATGGTCAGCAGGGCGGCGAGCCCCTCGAACGCGGCGCCGTAGCCGACCGACGTCGGCACCGCCACGACCAGCCGGTCGGTCAGGCCGGCCACGACGCTCGGCAGCGCGCCGTCCATCCCCGCGACGACGACGACGGCGTCCGCGGTGGCCAGGGCGGGAGCGACGGCCAGCACCCGGTGCACGCCGGCCACCCCGACGTCGTCCACCCGCCGGCAGCCGACCCCGCTGGCGGCCAGGGTCGCGGCGACCTCGGCAGCGACGGCGCCGTCCGATGTCCCGGCGGTGAGCACCAGCACCTGGCCGACGGCCGGCGGCAGTGGGCCGACGAACACGCAGCGCGCCTCGGCGTCCACGACGGCATCGGGCCAGCGCTCGAGCACCGCGGCGGCCGTCGCGTCGTCCACCCGGGTCGCCCAGGCGAGCGCGGAGCCACCGTCGCGCAGGGCGGCGAGGCAGGCCACCGTCTGCGCCGGCGTCTTGCCGGCGGCGTACACGACCTCGGGCGTGCCGGTGCGTCGAGCGCGGTCGAGGTCCAGCCGGGCGAAGCCGAGGTCTGCGATGCGGTGCGCGCTCACGACGTCCAGCGTGCCGCATCGCGCGGTTGACCTGCGCCCGTACCGGGCACGGGAGCGGCATGAGTGTCGTGAAGATCAATGCCGTGTCGGTCCCGCCTGAGCAGCAGGCCCGCTTCGAGGAGCGGTTCCGCGGCCGGGCCGGGGCCGTCGAGAAGACCCCGGGCTTCGAGTGGTTCGAGCTGCTCCGCCCACTCGAGGGCACCGACCAGTACCTCGTCTACACCCGCTGGAGCAGCGAGGAGGCCTACCGGACGTGGCAGTCCGGTCAGGACTTCGACCGGGCCCACGACGGGGGAGGGGACACCCTCGCGCCGGCGGCTGCCGCGTCGCACCACCTCTGGTCCTACGAGGTGCTGGAGTCCGCGGGGCCGCACGCGGAGCAGGGGCAGCAGGCCTGAACCGGTCCCCGGGACGGCGGAGGGCTCCCGGGGGCCGCCCGGGCCGGGACTACTGTGACGGAGGGTCCCGGCGGTCGCCGGGCCGCTCGAACACGCACATCTGCAGGTGGGAGCCATGACCGACACGCTCGCTGACAGCCGTACCTCCGCACGGATGTTCACCGAGGGCGTGCCGCTCGTGGTGGAGGACGTCCAGGGCCGCCCCCCGGCCGAGCGCGCGTCGATGCTGGCCGACCCCGGGTTCGGCCGGTATTTCACCGACCGCATGTTCGTGGCCCGCTACCGCGCCGGTCAGGGCTGGTACGACGCCCGGCTGACCGCGTATGCGCCGCTGCAGCTGGACCCGTCCACGGCGGTGCTGCACTACGCGCAGTCGATCTTCGAGGGCCTCAAGGCCTACGCGCAGCCCGACGGCAGCGTCGCGACCTTCCGCCCGGAGGCCAACGCCGCCCGTTTCGTCCGTGGGGCGAAGCGGCTGGCCATGCCGCCGGTGCCCGAGGAGGCGTTCTTCTCCGCCGTCGACGCGCTCGTCGACGCCGACCGGGACTGGGTGCCGAACGGTCCGGACCAGACGCTGTACATCCGGCCGTACCAGATGGCCAGCGAGCCGTTCCTCGGCGTCCGGCCGGCCCACGAGTACCTGTTCCTGATCATCGCCAGCCCGGCCGGTGCGTACTTCCCCCGCGGCGTGCAGCCGGTCTCGGTCTACCTCTCGGAGGACTACATCCGGGCGGCCCCGGGCGGCACCGGCGACATCAAGTGCGCCGGCAACTACGCGGCCAGCCTGCTGGCCCAGGAGCAGGCCATCGAGGCCGGCTGCGACCAGGTCGTCTGGCTCGACGCGGTGGAGAAGCGCTACGTCGAGG
>JAOPUS010000114.1 GCA_025963345.1 Blastococcus sp.
CGGACGAACTTCTCCTCGCCCTCCTTGAGGGAGATCGAGTTGACGATCGACTTGCCCTGCACGCACTTGAGGCCGGCCTCGATGACCTCCCACTTCGAGGAGTCGATCATCGTCGGCACGCGGCAGATGTCGGGCTCGGTGGCGACCAGCTTCGTGAAGCGGTCCATCGCCTCGACGCCGTCGATCATCCCTTCGTCCATGTTGATGTCGATGACCTGGGCGCCGGCCTCGACCTGCTGGCGGGCGACGGCCAGCGCGGCCGGGTAGTCGCCGGCCTTGATGAGGTTGCGGAAGCGGGCCGAACCGGTGATGTTCGTGCGCTCGCCGACGTTGACGAAGAGGGTGTCCTCGATGACGGTGACCGGCTCCAGGCCGGAGAGCCGGAGTGCCGGGCGCGTTTCGGCGGGCGTCCGCGGGGCCCTGCCCTCGGGCACACGGGCGATGGCGGCGATGTGCGCGGGCGTCGTCCCGCAGCAGCCACCGACGAGGTTGACGAAGCCGCTGTCGGCGAACTCCGCGAGCACGGCGGCGGTCTCGTCGGGCGACTCGTCGTACTCGCCGAACGCGTTGGGCAGGCCGGCGTTCGGGTAGCAGGAGACGAACGTGTCGGCGATGCGGGAGATCTCGGCGATGTAGGGCCGCATCTCCGCAGCACCCAGCGCGCAGTTGAGGCCCACGAGCAGCGGGTTCACGTGCCGGACGGAGTGCCAGAACGCCTCGGTGACCTGGCCGGAAAGCGTCCGCCCGGAGGCGTCGGTGATCGTCCCGGAGATCATCACCGGCCAGCGGCGTCCGCGTTCCTCGAACAGGGTCTCCAGCGCGAAGATCGCCGCCTTCGCGTTCAGGGTGTCGAAGATCGTCTCGATGAGCAGCACGTCGGAGCCGCCGTCCACGAGCCCGTTGGCCTGCTCCAGGTAGGCCTCGACCAGCTCGTCGTAGGTGACGTTGCGGGCGCCGGGGTCGTTGACGTCGGGTGAGATGGACGCCGTGCGGCTGGTCGGGCCGAGCGCGCCCACGACGTAGCGGGGCTTGTCCGGCGTGCGCGCGGTCATCGCGTCGCACTCCTGACGGGCGAGCCGTGCCGAGGCCACGTTGAGCTCGTAGGCGAGCTCCTGCATGCCGTAGTCGCTCAGCGAGATCGTCGTGGCGTTGAACGTGTTGGTCTCGATCAGGTCGGCGCCGGCGCCGAGGTACTCACGGTGGATCCCGGCGATGATCTCCGGTGCGGTGATGCTGAGCAGGTCGTTGTTGCCTTGAACGTCGGTCGGCCAGTCGGCGAAACGCTCTCCGCGGTAACCCGCCTCGTCCGGCCGGTCCCGCTGGATCGCGGTCCCCATGGCGCCGTCGAGCACCAGGATCCGCTGCTCGAGCAGGGCGGTCAGCGCCGCTGTGGCGTCGGGGCGAACGGAGGGTGACTCGGACACAGGCGATCCCCAGTGGTGCACTTCATTGGGTGTGCGGGCCTCGAGCTCCGGCACCCCCGGCGGGCTGGCCCAGGCCTGGGCGCTCCCGATGTCGTCGCCCATGATCTCACTTCATCCGCGCCCGGCGCAGAAGGCGTGGCCGTACTCACCGCGGAGCGGTCGAGGATCACGGCCGAACGGCGGGACCGACGTAGGCTCGGAGGGGTGATCGACCCGAAGTCAGCCTCCGAGGACCTGCCCCAGCTGAACGACCCGTTGGTGGTCGTCGCGTTCGAGGGCTGGAACGACGCCGGGGACGCCGCCACCGGCGCGCTCGAGCACCTGGAGCTCATCTGGGACGCCAAGCCGCTTGCGGCGCTCGACACCGAGGACTACTACGACTACCAGGTCAACCGGCCGACCGTGTCCCTGGTGGACGGCATCAGCCGGCGGATCGAGTGGCCGACGACGCGGATCTCGGTGGCGCGACCGCCGAACAGCGATCGTGACGTCGTCCTCATCCGCGGGATCGAGCCGAACATGCGGTGGCGGGCCTTCTGCGACGAGCTGATCGCCATCCTCACCGAGCTCGACGTCTCGATCGTCGTGGCCCTCGGCGCGTTGCTCGCCGATACGCCGCACACCCGCCCGACTCCGGTCACCGGCTCCGCCTACGACGCCGAGTCCGTGCGCACCTACGGGCTGGAGGCCTCCCGCTACGAGGGCCCGACCGGGATCCTCGGCGTCTTCCAGGACGCCTGCGTCCAGGCCGGCCTGCCGGCGATCAGCTTCTGGGCCGCCGTCCCGCACTACGTGTCGCAGCCCCCCTCGCCGCGGGCGACGGTGGCGCTGCTGCAGCGGGTGGAGGAGGTTCTCGAGCTGACCGTGCCGCTCGGCGCCCTCCCCCAGCTGGCCGAGGACTGGGTCAAGACCGTCGACGAGATGGCCAACGAGGACGACGAGGTCGTCGAGTACGTCCGCTCCCTCGAGGAGCGGGCCACCGAGGTCGACCTCTCCCAGGCCAACGGCGACACGATCGCCCGCGAGTTCGAGCGCTACCTCCGCCGCCGGGGCGCCTCCGGCGGCTGAGCGAAGGGCTTCAGCCCCTGTCCTGCCGAGTGGACCCCGGAGGGGTCCCGGAGGTACGACCGCGGGGCTCCGCTCGGCGGGGACGGCTCCTGGCCGCGGTGCGACCCGGAGGGTCGCGAAGTGAGGGCTATCTGGCCGCGGTGCGATCGGGAGGATCGCGGAGTAACAGCGGCGTCATCTGTGAGCTCGCGTCGGCGTCGAAGAGCCGGTCGTGCATGGCCAGCGCGAAGCGGTCGGTCATCCCCGAGACGTAGTCGACGACCTGGGTCACCGGGTCGGCCTCGGTGTCGCGGTAGGTGGCGGGGATCAGCCCGGGGTGCGCCAGGTGGTGGTCGACCAGGCGCCGGATGACGTCGATGGCCACGTGCTTCTGCCCGGCGGCGGTCTCCGAGGCGTACACCCGCTCGAACATGAACACCCGCAGCTCGTGCATCGCCTCGAGCGCCTCGGGGGCCATGACGACGGCGCCCGCGGTGTTCGACGGCGAGAGGCTGCCCTCGACCACCGCGTCGACCATCGTGCCGACCATCTCGCTGCCGGGGTCACCGAACACAGCTCGAGCCCGGGCCGGCAGGTCGTCGGGCCGCAGCACCCCGGCCCGGATCGCGTCGAGCGCGTCGTGGGAGAGGTAGCCGATCCGGTCGGCGTAGCGCACGCACTCCCCCTCACGGGTCGCCGGCGGCGGGTCGATCTTCCAGCTGTGCGACCGGATGCCGTCGCGCACCTCCCACGTGAGGTTCAGGTGCTCGAGCACCTCGACGATCCGGACCCCCTGCGCGGCGTGGTGCCAGCCGCCGGCTACATAGGGCTCCAGCGCATCCTCACCGAGGTGGCCGAACGGCGAGTGCCCGACGTCGTGCCCCAGCGCGATCGCCTCGGCGAGCGTCTCGTTGAGCCCCAGTGCACGGGCCAGCGACCGGGCGACCTGGGTGACCTGCAGCGTGTGGGTCAGCCGGGTCACGAAGTGGTCGCCGTCGGGGTTGAGGAAGACCTGTGTCTTGTGCTTGAGCCGGCGGAAGGCCTTGGCGTGCAGGATCCGGTCCCGGTCGCGCTCGAACGCCGTCCGCAGCGGGTCCTCCGCCTCCGGGCGCACCCGGCCGCGCGTCGCCACCACCCGGCTCGCCGCGGGTGCCAGGTGCTCCTCCGCGGCCTCGCGGGCCGCCCGGTCGGTGAACCGGAACGGGCCGGCGGCCCGGGCCGTCATCCGCAGTCCCCGAGGGCGACACCCAGCAGTGCGTCGATGGCATCGCACACGATGCGGGGCGCCTCCTCCTCGGCGTCCAGGTGACCGGCGAGGGTCCTGGCCGCCCAGTCGTCCACCAGCGCGATCGCGCCGGGGCTGTCGAGGTCGTCGGACAACCGCTCCCGGAGGCCGGCCAGCAGCGGCGCAGCCGGCGCCCCGGAGTCGAGCGCCACGGCCCGGCGCCAGGTGGCCAGCCGCTCCTCGGCCGAGGTCAGCAGGTCCGCCGTCCAGGCGCGGTCGGTGCGGTAGTGCCCCGAGAGGAGCGCCAGCCGGATCGCCATCGGGTCGACGCCGTCACCCCGCAGCCGGGACACGAAGACGAGGTTGCCGCGGCTCTTGCTCATCTTCTCGCCGTCCAGCCCGATCATCGCCGCGTGCACGTAGGTGCGGGCGAAGGGCTTGGTGGCCGTCAGCGCCTCGGCATGGACGGCGGAGTACTCGTGGTGCGGGAAGACCAGGTCGCTGCCACCGCCCTGCACGTCGAAGCCCATGCCGATGGTGTCCAGCGCGATGGTGGCGCACTCGATGTGCCACCCCGGCCGGCCCGCGGTGCCGCGGGGGCCGGGCCAGGAGGGCTCCCCGGGGCGTTCCCCGCGCCAGAGCATCGGGTCGAGGGGCTGCCGCTTGCCCGGCCGGTCGGGGTCTCCTCCGCGCTCGGCGAAGAAGTGCAGCATCGTCGCCTCGTCGTACCCGGACTCCCCGCCGAAGCCGGGCGCCTGGGAGACGTCGTGGTAGACGTCCCCGGTGCCGTCGTCGAGGACGTAGGCGAGGCCCTCGTCGAGCAGGTTCTCGATGTGGGCGACGATCCGCGGGATCGACTCGACCGCGCCGACGTAGTCCTCGGGGGGCAGGACCCGCAGCGCGGTCATGTCCTCGCGGAAAAGGGCCGTCTCGCGCATCGCGAGAACGATCCAGTCCTCGTGGTCGCGCTCGGCACGCTCGAGCAGCGGATCGTCGATGTCGGTCACGTTCTGCACGTAGTGCACCGCGTGCCCGGCGTCGCGCCAGACCCGATTGACCAGGTCGAAGGCGAGGTAGGTGGCCGCGTGGCCGAGGTGGGTGGCGTCGTAGGGGGTGA
>JAOPUS010000127.1 GCA_025963345.1 Blastococcus sp.
CCGCTGGCACTGGAGGAGTTCGCGGCGCTGGAGGAGCGGCACGGCTTCCTCGCCACCCAGCTCGAGGACCTCAAGTCCACCCGGCGCGACCTGCTCACCGTCGTCCGCGAGGTGGACGAGCGGATCCACGAGGTCTTCGCCGCCGCCTTCTCCGACGTGCAGAGGGAGTTCGAGCAGGTCTTCGCCACCCTCTTCCCGGGCGGCCACGGGCGGCTCGTCCTCACCGAGCCCGACGACCTGCTCGCCACCGGGATCGAGGTCGAGGCACGCCCGCCGGGCAAGAAGGTCAAGCGGCTGTCGCTGCTCTCCGGTGGGGAGCGCTCGCTGACCGCGGTGGCCCTGCTCGTGGCGATCTTCCGCGCCCGGCCTTCGCCGTTCTACGTCCTCGACGAGGTCGAGGCCGCGCTCGACGACGTCAACCTGGGCCGGCTGCTGACCCTCGTGGAGCAGCTCCGCTCGACGTCGCAGCTGATCATCATCACGCACCAGAAGCGGACGATGGAGATCGCCGACGCCCTCTACGGCGTGAGCATGCGCGGGGACGGCATCACCGGCGTCATCAGCCAGCGGCTGCGCGAGCTCGAGACGGCGTAGTCACTCAGACGCCGCTCCGGACCTCCAGGTCCACCATGAGCGGCAGGTGGTCCGACGCGCCCCCGCCGTCCAGGACCTGCGCCCCGGCGACGGCGACCCCCGGGGTCACCCAGGCCTGGTCGATCCGGCGGTGCGGGGACCGCGCGGGGTGGGTGTTCCCCTCGTCGTGCTGCCAGAACTTCCAGCCGGCCCGGTCGTCGCGCTCGTTCGCCAGCTCCCAGGCGTCGCCGAACCGCTGCCGCAGCGTCATCAGCTCGGGCGCGTCCGGGGGTGCGTTGAAGTCCCCGACCACGATGCCGGTCTCCATCGGCCCGGTGTGCAGCTGCGCCAGGGCAGCCACCTGGGCGGGGCGGTCGCCGCCCGAGCGGCTCAGGTGCGTGGTCGTCACCCACAGGGCGCCGCCGTCCAGCTCGATCATCGTGCGCAGCGCACAGCGCGGCTCCCCGCCGCCCGGAAGCCGGTGCACGTCGCTGATCAGGATCGGCAGCCGGGAGAGCAGCGCGTTGCCGTACTCACCGCGCGGCCGGTCGCCCGCCTTCCCGCCGCCCCGTGGCTCGTCGATCGCAGGACCCCACGCCAGCTGCATGTCCAGCGCCCGGGCGAGCAGCAGCGCCTGGTCGACGTTCTCGCTCCGCGCCCCGAAGTGCCGGTCGACCTCCTGCAGGCAGATCACGTCGGCGTCCGCGGCCGCCAGGACGGTGGCCAGACGGGGGAGATCGTGCCGTCCGTCGTCCCCGACGCCGTGGTGGGTGTTGAACGTGAGCACGCGCACCGGGATGGGCGGCTGGTCGGGACCAGGGGTCGGCTTGGTCATGGCTCCAGCCTGTCAGCCCCCGGCCAGGGGCATGTCGAGAACCTGCCGCAGGTCGTCCTGGCCGAGTTCGGTCACCGACAGCTGGAACCGGGCCTCGCGGCCGGACAGCACGAGTTCCCCGATCTGGTTGCCGAAGAACGGGCCGGCCTGCTTCTCCCATTGCAACCGGCTGGGCTCGGCCCGGGCCAGGCGGGCCAGCCCCCGGGTGAAGCGTTGAGCCCAGCGGCTCCAGCCGATGCGGAAGCCGACCCGGATCGGGTGCGGCGCCTGGTTGTGCAGCGGGGAGACCGTCAGCTGGTGCACCCGCGCGGCCAGGCCGGTCGGCTGCACGAGCTCGGCGGCGTAGGCGTGGTGGACGTCGCCGGAGAGCACCAGCGCCGTCGCCGGCGCGGGACCGTGCTCACCGCGGGCGACCGACGTCAGTGCCCGTCCCAGCCGCTCGAAGGAGTTCCCGAAGGCGGCCCAGTGCTCCAGGTCGGCGGCCTGCCGCAGCTTCTCGGCCTGCCGGCCCCTCCACGCGCCCTCGTGCCGCACGTTGAGCGTCTCGTTCCACCGCTCGATGTTGTGGATGGCGTGCGGCAGCAGCCACGGCAGCGACGTGCCGACGATCAGGTGCTGCACGCCTTCCTCCGCCGCCCGGTGCATCGCCGCCTCGATCCAGGCGAACTCCTCGTCGTCGACCATCCGGCGCCCCTGCTCCTCGAGCACCCGGCCGGCACGGCTGTCGATCATGATCAGCCGGGCGTCACCCCAGTGCCGCACGAAGCTCCAGCGGATGCTCGCCGGCTCGGTGTCGGCTCGTTCGGCCATCTCCCGCAGCATCGGCTCGGCGTCATCGGAGTCGCCGGCCATGCCCATGATGGCCTGCCAGGTCTTGTTCTCGGCCAGCTCCTGCGGGCTGAGGTTGCCCAGATGCTGGTAGACCCAGTAGCTGACCAGGCCGCCGCTGATCCGGGCGGGCCACCAGTCCTGTGCGGTGACCTCCCGGCGCCAGGCGGCCGAGGTGTTCCAGTCGTCGATCATCTCGTGGTCGTCGAAGATCATCGACGACGGAACCGTCGAGAACAGCCAGCGGACGTGGGGGTCGCTCCAGGACTCGGCGTAGAGCCGGGTGTACTCCTCGAAGTCGCTCACCTCTGCGTCGGGTGGCGCCTCCTGGCCGCGGCGCAGGGTCAGCCATGAGCGGGTCGGCCTGCTCAGCTCGTCGGCGTAGACCTGATCACCCAGGAGCACCAGGGCGTCTGGCCACCGGTCCTCCGGCAGCCGCGCGACGCGGTCGGCGTAGGCGTCGAGGGCGTCCGGTGGGATGCGATCGGCGGTGTCCACCGTGCCCGGCGTCGCGTAGCGGCACGAGCCGAAGGCGATCCGGAACTCGCCCTGGTCGCCCGGCGTGCGGATGCGGCTCGGCGGGAACGCCGACTGCTGCGGCGGCCAGACCGCCGCCCCGTCCAGGTGCACCTCGTAGGGCGTGGTGCTGCCCGGCTCGAGGTCCTCGACCACGACCAGCGCGTAGTGGTGCCCGCCGACGCAGAACGTCCGCGCCCGGCGGCCCAGGACCTCCACCTCGCAGGCGCGGTCGGTCTCCACCCACACCGTCGCCGACACGGGGTCGACGTGCCGCAGCAGGGGTCCGAGCAGCAGGACGGGGTCGGGGGAGGAGGGCGACTGCATGCCCACAGCCTGTCCTACCTCCCTGTGTCCCGGCGACGCGCACGTCCCCGGCCTGGGAGACTCACGGCATGGAATTCGTGCTCATCGCGATCGCGATCCTCGTCGTCGCGCTGATCGCCGGGGTCTCCCTGCTGGTCGGCCGCGGACGGAAGACCGCCCGTCTGGACGACGACGCCGCTGCGGGCACGACGCTGACCCGGCCCCGGCCTCCCCAGCCGACCGCACCCCCGACCGCGCCGTCGACCGCACCCCCGGTCGAGCAGCCCGACGCCGTGGTGCCGGAGCCGCCGCCGTCCGTCGAGCTCCCGCCGGCCGAGCCCGAGCCGGGGCTCGCCTTCGAGACCCCGCCGCCGTCCGCGGGCCGGCTCGTCCGGCTGCGCTCGCGGCTGGCCCGGTCGCAGTCCTCGCTCGGCCGCGGTCTGCTCACCGTCCTCGCGCGGGAGAAGCTCACCGAGGACGACTGGGAGGAGGTCGAGGAGACGCTCCTCGCTGCCGACGTCGGCGTCGCCGCCACCACCCAGATCGTCGAGCGGCTGCGCACCCAGTCGATGGTCCTGGCGACCGCCTCGGGTCAGGACCTGCGGGAACTGCTGGTCAGCGAGCTGACCGCCGTCCTCGGGCCGGACATGGACCGGTCGCTGGGCGTCGACCGGCACGACGGGCTGCCGGGCGTCGTCCTGGTGGTCGGCGTCAACGGCGCGGGCAAGACGACGACGGTCGGCAAGATCGCCCGCGTCCTCGTCGGGGACGGCAAGAGCGTCGTCCTCGGCGCCGCCGACACCTTCCGCGCCGCTGCGGCCGACCAGCTGGAGACGTGGGGCGAGCGGGTCGGGGTCCTGACCGTCCGCGGCCGCGAGGGCGGCGACCCGGCCTCGGTGGCCTTCGAGGCCGTGCGCACCGGTGTCGAGGCCGAGGTCGACGTCGTGCTCATCGACACTGCCGGCCGGCTGCACACCAAGTCCGGCCTGATGGACGAGCTCGGCAAGATCAAGCGGGTCGTGGAGAAGCAGTCGCCGGTCACCGAGGTGCTCCTCGTGCTCGACGCGACCACCGGTCAGAACGGCATCGTCCAGGCCCGCGTCTTCACCGACGCGGTGACCGTCACCGGCGTCGTCCTCACCAAGCTCGACGGCACGGCGAAGGGCGGCATCGTCGTCTCGGTGCAGCGCGAGCTGGGCATCCCGGTGAAGTTGATCGGGCTGGGGGAGGGGGCCGACGACCTCGCCCCGTTCGAGCCGCGGGCGTTCGCGGAGGCGCTGGTGGGCGCGGAGGACTAGAGGCGTGCCGCTGGATCCGGAGCTATCGGCACAGCGGCACGGCGAAGTCGGTGTTGTGCACCGTTCGCGCTCCGGGAACGTCGCCGTTCATGAAGGAGTTGGCCGGCGACCAGCGGCCCGCCCAGTCGCCGGAGTCGATCAGGTACCAGAACCCGTCCGGCGTCACGCTCGGGATGCTGGGGGCGTAATACCGGCACCGCACCTGCACGGTGGTGTCGGCCGGGATGGGCTGGGCGTTGTCGATCAGGGTCCGGGGATCGGCGAACGTGTTCGCCCCGATGCTGCCCGTGGTCTCGGGATAGAGAGTGCCGTCGCCGGTGCTCGGCAGGGGTGCCAGGGCGCTGGCCACATCGTCCTCGCGGAGCAGGACCACGGTCGTGGCGGCCGCCGCCGCGATCACGACGGCGCCACCGGCCAGGACCCGGGCGCGCGCCCACCACCGACGGCGACGCGGCGCACCGTCGGGAACCGCTGCGGGCTCGCGGACAGGGCCGCCTGCGATCGGTCCGCACGTCGCGATCAGACGAGGGGCGCCGGCAGCCTCGGGATAGCCGGCCACGTTCTGCAGGGCCCACGCGTCCAGTTCCCGTACGGCACCGGTCACCGCTGACCTCGGGTACTGGCCCTTGACCCAGTTGTCGAGCGTCCGGGCGCTGACCCGGTTCCCGGACGCCCGGGCCAGCTGGTCCCGGCCGCCGTACGCATCGACCAACCAGAGGACCTGCCGGATGAACAGATCCCCCGGCCGCTGCCCGTCGTGCTTCGCGGGCGTGCCCGTCATGCGTCCCCCGTGCAGAAGTGGCCTCGTCGGTCGGAGGAAAGGTAGCTGACCGGACGCTCTCTGCCGGCCTTCTGGCCTGCGGCTTTTCGCCGCTCTTCGACTGCTGCGCAGGATTGCGCCGGGCCCGACACGGGGACGCCCTTGCAGCGGCGTCGTCCTCCCAGTTCAGTGGCAGCCGGCTGGGTGCCCCGGCGGCTCCGTACGGGGGGTACGGCGGCCGGTCCGGCAATAGCCGGGCGGGCACCCGGCCGCCCCCTCGCCTTCGCCGCAGCGCGGCTCCTGGCGGGTGCTGACGGGGGCCCCTGACCCCGGTCGCTGTCAGCACCGGGCAGGACGACTAGACCCGCTCGAGGGTCCAGCGCTCCTCGATGCGGCCGAACCGCCACACCGCCACGGCCACGGCCCAGGTGAGCACGAACAACCCGACGATGGCGAACCCGACGAACCCGAGATCCAGCGAGGCGATCCACACCAGGGGGCCGGCGTCGATCCCGAGGCGCTCGACGATCAGGCCGGTGAGCACGAGCAGTCCGATCACGAGGGCGACGGTGACCGACAGCAGCGTGACGGCCAGGTTGTAGAAGACCTTGCGGACCGGCTTGAGGAACGCCCAGCCGTAGGCCCGCGACATGAGGACGCCGTCCGCGGTGTCGAACAGGCTCATCCCGGCCGCGAAGAGGATCGGCAGGACGAGGATCGCGTACCAGGGCAGCACGAACGCGGCCGATCCCGCGGCGAGCACCAGCAGAGCCACCTGGGTCGCGGTGTCGAATCCCAGGCCCATGAGCAGGCCCACCGGGTAGAGGTGCCACGGCTTGCTGACCCGCCGGGTCACGCGGCCGAGGAGCCGGGCCAGGAAGCCCCGGTTGTGCAGGTGCCGCTCGAGCTCGGCCTCGTCGTACTCGCCCGTCCGCATCCGGCGGAACACCTTGGCGATCCCGATGGCGGCGACGAGGTTCATCAGCCCGATGAGCACCAGGAACGCGCCGGCGACGATCGTGCCGACCACGGCGAGCGTCTGGCCGACCTGGGAGTCCTCGTTCTGGACGACGCCGGCGACCGAGCGCACGCCGGCGACCAGCAGCAGGCTGGCGGCGAAGACGACCGAGGAGTGACCGAGAGAGAACCAGAAACCCGCGCTGACCGACGACTTGCCCTCCCCGACGAGCTTGCGGGTCGTGTTGTCGATCGACGCGATGTGGTCGGCGTCGAAGGCATGCCGGACGCCGAGCATGTAGGCCGTCAGGCCGACCCCGATGCCGAGCACGCCGGTGCTGCCGAGCTGGTAGTCGCGGGGCGCGACCGCGAAGATCAGCACACCCCAGCCGACGAGGTGCAGGAGCAGGACGAAGCCGGCCATCCCGGCGAGAGACCGTCGTTCCCGGTGGGGCATGGAGGCCGTCGCCGCCGCTGCGCGCTGGTCCACCTGGAGGCCTGAGGTCACGGTCGCGGAGCTTACTGCGAACTGTTCGCAACAAGCTCGTCGGGCGGTGCGGCCGAATGTCCCTCCGTGTGGTGGCCGTCACTGATCGCCGTGTCCGCAACACGACTGGAACGCAGCGGTCGGACACGCGGGCGGGAGTTCACCGTCCCGAAACGCAGCGGCGACGGCCCCAGAAACACGGCGACGGCACGGTGAACGCCACGTCGCCCCTCCTCGGAGAAGCGGCGGTCCGTCCCCCCACCCTGCCCGGGTGTGCCCCAGGTTCCCCGGGTTCGTCTCCGTGGCCCAGCCACACCGACACCGTCAGGAGGTTGCCGTGGACACCGGCGACACCGCCTGGGTCCTGGCCAGCGCCGCTCTGGTGCTGCTCATGACCCCCGGTCTGGCGCTCT
>JAOPUS010000135.1 GCA_025963345.1 Blastococcus sp.
TCCCCGCCGTCCCCGCCGTCCCCGCCCAGGAGGCGGCCGAGGTGCCCGCCGGGTTCACCGTCGTGCGCGCCGAGGGCCTCCCCGCGACGCCTCCCGCGGTCCTGCCCGGAGCCACTGCGTCCGACGCCCCGACCGCCCAGGTCGTGGCCGCCACCCCGGCCCCGGTCGCCACGTCGACCGCCCCCGCAGCGGAGCCGCAGGTCGACGTCCCCGCTGCCGAGCTCCCCGGCGTTGCGGCGGCGACCGTCACCTCGGCCGCCGTGGCCGGCGCCGTGCCGGCAGCCGCCGGCGACACGGGTGCGCCGGACACCGGCGCGCCGACCGCTCCCACCACCGCGGTGAGCGCCGCGGGGGTCGCGGCGGGCGGAGAGGCGCAGTCCTCGGGTGCCGGGAGCTCGTCACAGCGGGGCACGGCGGACGGCGGCGCCACGCAGTCGGCCGCCCCGGTCGTCCCCTCGGTCTCCCCGACTCCGGCCGTCCCCGTCGTGGCGCCTGCCGGTGACAGCGACGGGGCCACCGGAGCCCCGGCCGCCCAGCCCGTGGGCACGCAGGTCGCGCGTCAGGTCGCCGTCCTGCGGGGCGGTCCGGACGGCGCACACACGATGACCCTGGTGCTGACCCCCGACACCCTCGGTCCCGTGGAGGTCCAGGTGACCCTGCAGAAGGGCGCCGTCGACCTCACGCTGCGCGGCGCCCATGAGCAGGGCCGGGCCGCTCTCCTCGACGCCCTCCCCGACCTCCGCCGCGACCTGGAGGCCGCCGGGCTGAGCTGTTCGAGCCTGGAGGTCGACCGCGACAGCGGCGGCGCCTGGCTGGACCGGCACAGCGCCCAGCAGCAGGCAGCGGCGCAGCAGCAGGGCTTCGGTGACCGCGGCAGCCAGCAGGACCGGGCCGAGGGCCGGTCACGACCCTGGGTCGGGTCTGCCGATACCCGTAGCAGTGGGCCCACGCCGCCCCCCAACCGATCCACGTCGTCCGGCGTGGACGTGCGTGTCTGAGAAGGAGCTGACCGACCGATGCCGGACGCAATGAGCGGAACGACCGGGACGACCCAGATCCCCCCAGCCTCCACGACGGTGGTCCGCAAGGACCAGAGCAGCCAGAAGGACATGTTCCTCAAGCTCCTCGTGGCCCAGATGAAGTACCAGGACCCGTCGAACCCCGCGAGCAGCAGCGAGTTCATGGCTCAGACGGCGACCTTCACCCAGGTGGAGAAGCTGGAGGAGATCGCCGCCCAGAACGCCTCCCTGTTGGCGCTGCAGCGCTCCAGCAGCGCCGGCGCCCTCGTCGGGCGCACCGTCAGCTACACCGACGAGAACGGCGCGACGAAGACCGGCCTGGTCACCTCCGTCCGGCTCGGCAGCGACACGAAAGAGGCCACGGCGATGGTCGGTGGCGTCTCGGTCTCGATGGGTCGCATCACCGAGGTCGCCAGCACCGCGGCGACGACCTCCTGACCGGCCTCCCCACCCCTCCCGAATTCCCCGCCGTCCGGCGACCCCACACCTGAGGAGTTTCTCCCCATGCTTCGTTCCATGTTCTCGGCAATCTCCGGCCTCCGCGCGCACCAGACCAAGATGGACGTCACCGGCAACAACATCGCCAACGTCAACACGGTCGGCTTCAAAGGCAGCCAGACCGTCTTCCAGGACACCCTGTCCCAGGTGATCCGCGCCGGTGGCGCACCGGCGGCGGACCGGGGTGGCTCGAACCCGGCGCAGGTCGGGCTGGGCGTCAAGGTCGCGGGTGTCAGCACCAACTGGACCCAGGGCGCGACGCAGTCGACCGGGCGCTCGACGGACTTCATGATCGAGGGCGACGGCTCCTTCGTGACCCGAGCAGGCACCGAGCAGCTCTACACCCGCGCCGGTTCCTTCGACTTCGACGGCTCCGGCAAGCTCGTCACGCCGTCCGGCTCGATCCTGCAGGGCTGGATGGCGGACGCGAACGGCGTCGTCAACAAGAACGGCCCCGTGACGGACCTCTCGGTGCCCTACGGACAGCTCGTCAACCCGAAGGCCTCCACGAGCGGGAGCGTCGAGGGCAACCTGCCCTCGGACGCCGTCGTCGGAACCGTCCTCCAGACGAACACCAAGATGTACGACGCCCAAGGCGTCGAGCAGGACGTCTCCTACACGTTCACCAAGATGGGCGCGAACGACTGGGACATGGACGTGGTCGCCAACGGCATCACGCTGGTGAACAACGCGACCGTCTCGTTCGACGCGTCGGGCGTGCTGACCGCGCCCACCGCGCCGGCCAGCCTCGCGCCCTTCAACCCGGCCACCATCAACGCCGGCGCCTTCCCGAGTTGGCCCGGCCCGGTCACGATCGACCTCTCCGGGATCAGCCAGTTCGGTGGCTCGAGCGACGTCACCGCGCCCCAGCAGGACGGGTACGCGCTGGGCTCGCTGCAGTCTTTCCAGCTGGGCAACGACGGCACGATCATGGGCGTCTACTCCAACGGCCTGCGTCAGCCGCTGGGCCAGCTCGCCGTCGCCTCCTTCAACAACCCCAGCGGTCTGGAGAAGGCCGGCGGCTCGTCCTTCCGCGTCGGCGACAACTCCGGTGTCGCGATGGTTGGCCTGGCGGGCGCCGGTGGACGCGGCGTGCTCAACTCCGGCGCGCTGGAGATGTCCAACGTCGACCTCGCCGAGGAGTTCACCGGCCTGATCGTCGCCCAGCGCGGCTTCCAGGCCAACAGCCGAGTGATCACCAGCTCCGACGAGATCCTGCAGGACCTGGTCAACCTCAAGCGCTGATCCGGCCACTGATCGCAGCGCCGGCTTCCACCGCGGCCCGGTCACCCCTTCGGGTGGCCGGGCCGCGCGCTTTTTCCGCGTCATTCCGGGGTCTTTCCCCGGGGTGACGGGGCTGTTCGGCTCAAGGAAAGCCCCGGGTGAGCCGAAGAGAAGAGTGCCGTCCCCGCCCGTTCCGGGCCCCACCGAGCAAGAGGACCGACCCGTGATCCGTGTGACGCGCCTGAACGGAGAGCGGTTCGCGCTCAACCCCGACCTGATCGAGCGGGTCGAGGGCCACCCCGACACGGTCGCCTTCCTCATCGACGGCACCAAGTACGTGGTCAAGGAGAGCGTGGACGAGGTGCTCCTGGAGATCCGCGAGTACCGCGCCGGGATCCTCGCCACGTCCTACGAGATGGACCGCGGCGAGTACCGCTCCGCCCTGACCGACGAAGAGCCCACCGACGTTCCCGCCGTGTCCTCCGTCGTCCCGTTCCCGAGCCGAGAGGAGCGCTGACCCATGGATCCGGCGACTCTGATCGGCATCGCGCTGGGGGTCGGCTCCCTGCTTGCACTGATGATCATGGAGGGCTCCAGCCCCATGGCCATCGTGCTGCTGCCGCCCCTGATCCTCGTCTTCGGCGGCACCTTCGGTGCGGCCATCGCGGGCTCGGCCATGGCCGACGTCAAGAAGATCGGCGGCTGGTTCAAGCAGGCCCTGTTGCCGCCGAAGGTTCCGCCGGTCTCTGACCGGATCGCCACCCTGGTCAGCCTCGCCGAGAAGGCCCGCAAGGAAGGTCTGCTGGCCCTGGAGGCGCAGGTCAAGGACATCGACGACCCGTTCCTCAAGCGCGGCCTGCAGATGGGCATCGACGGCACCGACCCCGAGGAGCTGCGCGCCGTCCTCGAGGGCGAGATCTCGGCCAAGAAGGGCGAGGACAAGGTCGCCGCCAAGTTCTTCAATGCCATGGGCGGCTACGCGCCGACCATCGGGATCATCGGCACCGTCGTGGGCCTGATCCACGTGCTCGAGAACCTCTCGAGTCCCGAATCCCTCGGCCCGCTGATCGCCAGCGCCTTCGTCGCAACCCTGTGGGGCGTCCTCTCCGCGAACCTCTTCTGGCTGCCCATGGGCGCCAAGATCATGCGGATCAGCGAGCTGCAGGCCGCGCAGATGGAGCTGCTGGTCGAGGGCATCACCGAGATCCAGGCCGGCACCAGCCCGCGCGCCGTCCGCCAGAAGTTGACCGCACTCGTGCCGCCGAGTGAGGTCGCGCGGGAGGCGGCATGAGCGGCTCAGCGCACCCGGGCCGCAAGCGCCCGAAGAAGCACGAGGAGGAGGAGCACGAGAACCACGAGCGGTGGCTGGTCTCCTACGCCGACATGGTCACTCTGCTCATGTGCCTCTTCATCGTGCTCTTCGCGATGAGCCAGGTCGACAAGGCCAAGTTCGCCGCCCTCTCGGCCGGCCTGTCGGCCAGTTTCGGCGCCCCGATCACCGCGCTGCCGGGCACCACGCCCGAAGGCTCGGTGCTGGACGCGCTCCCTTCCCCGGTGGATCTCGCGGCCGGCATCGCACCGGACCAGAAGGCCGCCCAGGCCGACGTCGACGCGGCTGCCTCGCAGGCGGCCGCCGAACGAGCCAAGCGCGTCGCGGCCGAGGCCTCGGGCGCCTACGACGAACTGGCCGCCACCCGTGACGCGATCGACGGGGCCCTCGCCGCGGCGGGCTACGGCGGTGCCGCGCGCTACGAGATCGACGAGCGCGGGCTGGTGGTCCACATCGTCGCCGACGCCGTCCTCTTCGATGCCGAGGAGGCGGTCCTGCGCGCCGAGGGCCGCGCCATCCTGGACGCCGTCGCCCCGACGCTCACCTCGCTGCCCAACGTGCTGCGCGTAGAGGGTCACGCCAACCACCTGCCGGTCACCCCGGGAGGGCGGTGGCCCTCCAACTGGGAGCTGTCGGCCTACCGGGCGACGACGGTGCTCACCTACCTGGCCCGTGACGGCGTGCCCGAGCCACGGATGTACGCCGCCGGCTACGGCTCGACCCAGCCGCTGGTGCCCGAGACCGACCGCACGGCGATCACGGTCAACCGCCGGGTCGACATCGTCGTCCTGTCCAACGCCTCGGCAGAGGCCAATGCCCTGCTGCCGGGTATCGACGCCGCACATCGAGGAGTCACGCCATGAGCACCAAAGAGAAGGCCACAGGGACCGACGAGGCGCCCGCCAAGGGCAAGAAGAAGCTGATGCTGATCCTGCTCGTGGTGATCCTCGCCGCGGCCGGAGCGGCCTACTTCTTCCTCTTCTCGGGTTCCAGCTCGGCGGCCGAGGAGCCGGTCGCGGGCGACGTCCTGGTGCTCGAGCCCCTCGCCGTCAACCTCGCCGGCGGCGGCTACCTGAAGATCGGGGTGACCCTGCAGTTCACCGAGGCGGGCAGCGCCGGTCACGGTGGCAGCGGACCCGACGGGTCGAAGGCGACCGACCTGATCATCTCGACGTTCTCGCAGGCCGCGCCGGCGGACGTGTCGGGCGCCCGCGATGCCCTGAAGGAAGCCCTCCAGGCGAAGATCATCGAGGCTTATCACGGCGACGTGATGGAGATCTACTACAACGAGTACGTGACCCAGTAGCCCCCGTCGGTCTTCCCGGCCCGACGTCACGCAACAGGCACGCTCCGCACCACCCGTCACACCCCTCCCAGAGGACCGGCGGCGTCTCGGCGCCGCCGGTCAGGGTCGGTCCCGGCTCCGCCGATGAGGTGGAACGTGACCACGCCCGAGACCGGACCGGCCCCCAGTGAGCCGGATGTCCGATCGCCGTCGGAGTCACCGGTCCCGCCCGCTGCCGCGCCGGTCTCCGCCGGCCGCAGTCGCCGGGGCGAGCCGCGGACCTACGACTTCCGCCGCCCCACGAAGCTCTCCCGTGAACACGTCCGGGTCCTGCAGATCGCGCAGGAGGCCTTCGCCCGGCAGGCGACCACGATCCTCACCACGTTCCTCCGCGCCGGCGCCCGGCTGGAGCTCGTCGGCATCGAGCAGTTCTCCTACGACGACTACGTGGTGACGCTGCCCAACCCGGTCTTCATCTCCACGTTCAGCCTGGAGCCGATGGCCGGCAAGGGGATGCTCGCCTACCCCCTCGACATCGCCATGGCCATCGTCGACCACATGCTGGGTGGCTCCGGCCGGGCCGACCAGCCCAGCCGGCCGATGACGGCGATGGAGACCACCATCACCAACCACCTGCTCGACCGGCTGCTCGACGAGTTCGCCGCGTCGTTCGGCACGATCACCGAGATCCAGCCGGCGCTGCTCGGCCACGAGTACAACCCGCAACTGGCCCAGGCCGCCGCCGGTTCGGACACGGTGATGGTCGCCTCGTACACGATGTCGGTCGGCACCCGCGAGGGCGAGGCCACGCTGGTCCTGCCGTTCTCGTCGTTCGCCCAGGCGCTGAACAACGCCGCCTCCCCGCAGCTGTCCGAGTCCGCGATCGCCAAGCGCAAGCGGGCCGCGGAGGCGCTCACCGCCCGGCTCAACCTGGTCCCGGTGGACGTCAGCGTGCGGTTCGCGCCGCTCACGGTGTCCTCGGCCGACCTGCTCTCCCTCGCCGTCGGCGACGTCCTGCTGCTGCGCCATCCGCCGGACGCGCCGCTCGAGGTCACCACGAACGACGTGACGTTCGCGTATGCGATCGCCAGCAACCACCGGCGCCGGCTTGCCGCCGCCATCGTCCCGACCCCGTACGCCGCCGCGAAGGACACCGCGTGACCGAGCTTGCGAGGTCACGTAACAGCACAGCACCGCCCGCGGTCATGCGACCGACGAGCGCCAGCGAGGAGAGAGCATGACCGCCCCCCGCACCGACCTGTCCCAGGACTCCCAGACCGTCTCCGCGGTGGTCACGGCGGCCGCCCGAGCGGCGGCCGCTCTCGTCCCCGCCACGGTCGAACTGATCCCCGGCACGCCGGTCAGCGACCCCGACGCCGTCCCGCTGCCGCCCGGCGCCACCTCGGCGGTGTCCGCCGGCCTCTCCGGCGAGGTCAGCGGCGACATGGTCCTGGTGATCTCCGCCGAGGTCGTCGAGGCCCTCAACAACTCCCCCGTCGGGAAGATGGACGTCGCCTCCGCGCTGCGACCGGCCCTCGAGGCCGCCGCCGCCACGCTCGGCCGGGTGCGCGTCGCCTCCGAGCGCATCGAGGATCCGGTCGCCGCCCTGGACGGGCTCCGCGACAAGGGCATGTTCGTCGCCGTCCCGCTGCTCGCCGACGGCGAGCACCAGGCCACCTTCGCCCTGCAGGTGACCCTCCCCAACACGAACAGCCGGCGCGGCAGCCTCGACCTGCTGCGGCACGTCGCGATGGAGGTGACCGTCGAGATCGGCCGCACCCGCATGACCGTGCAGGAGCTGCTCTCGCTGCACCCCGGCGAGGTGGTCGAGCTCGACCGGGCGGCGAGCGCCCCGGCCGACCTGCTGGTCAACGGCACGCTGATCGCCCGCGGCGAGGTCGTCGTCGTGGACGAGGACTTCGGGCTGCGGATCAGTGAGATCGTCACCGACGCCGCCGCCGAGCTCGGCCAGGCAGCATCGTGAACGGGCGTGCGAGGTCACGCGGAAGCAGAGCGACGTGCGTCATGGGGTCGCCGAGCGCCGGCGAGGTGACGCAATGACGTGGATGATCATCCGACTGATCCTCTCCCTCGGGTTCATCGCCGTCGTCCTGCTCTACGCCGCGCGCCTGGCGAAGAAGAAGGGCCTGGGCCAGGGCAACGGGCTCATCGAGGTCATCTCCCGTCAGCGCTTGGGCCGGTCCAGCACCGTCAACGTCGTCCGCATCGCCGACGTCGTCCTCGTCATCGGAGCCACCGAGGAGCAGGTCACCCTGCTCGCCGAGGTGGACTCCGAGGCCGTCGACAGCGCGCTCGCCGAGCGGCGGGTGCCCGCCCCGCGGCCGGCCGCCGACGCGGCCGTCCCCGGTGGGGTCGCCCCGGCTCTCGTCGTCCGTTCCTCGAGCGGTGCGCTGGCCGGCTCGGTCTTCGACCGCGCGGGCTGGGGCACCTTCGTGCACCAGCTGCGCGAGCGGACGGTCCGTAAGCCATGACCGCGGTCCCGGCGAGGCCCGCGCGCCGCCCCGTGGCGCCCGCGGCCCCGTCGACCCGTCGGCGCGCTGCCCTGGTGCTGCTGCTGGCCCTCCTGGGCACCGTGGCCACCGTCCTGCTGGCCGGCCCGGCCTCCGCCGCACCCACCGCACCGGTCGACCCCACGGCGCCGGTCGCCCCGGTCGTCCCCGGGGACGGCGGCGTGGACATCTCCATCGGTGGCGGCTCACCGAGCACCTCGATCACCCTGATCCTCGCCATCACGGTGCTGTCGGTGGCGCCGTCGGTGCTGCTGCTTGCCACGTCGTTCACCAAGATCATCGTCGTCCTGGGGCTGACCCGGAACGCGCTCGGGCTGCCCTCGTCGCCGCCCAACCAGGTGCTGACCGGGATCGCGCTCTTCCTGACCCTGTTCGTGATGGGGCCGGTCTTCTCCGACATCAACGACGTCGCCGTGCAGCCCTACATGGACGGCACGATGACGGTCTCGCAGGCCTACGACTCCGGCGTCGTCCCGCTGCGCACGTTCCTCCTCGACAACACCCGCGAGGACGAGCTCAAGCTGATGATCAACCTCTCCGGCGAGGACGCCCCGGCCGACGCCTCCGAGGTCAGCATGACCACGCTGATCCCGGCGTTCGTGCTCTCCGAGCTCAAGAGCGCCTTCATCATCGGGCTGGTCATCTTCATCCCGTTCCTGGTGCTGGACATGCTGGTCAGCGCCTCGCTCATGGCGATGGGCATGATGATGGTGCCGCCGACGATCGTGTCGCTGCCCTTCAAGCTGCTGCTCTTCGTCGTCGTCGACGGCTGGGCGCTGATCACCACAGCCCTCGTGGGTTCCTACGGGGGCGGTGGTTAGCGATGAGCGATGCTGACGTCACCCAGATCGCGGCCCAGACGATGATGGTGGGCGCGAAGGTCGCCGCCCCTGTGCTGCTGACCGCACTCCTCGTGGGCTTCCTGATCTCGCTGTTCCAGGCGGCAACCCAGATCCAGGAACCGACGCTGTCCTTCGTGCCGAAGATGATCGCCGTCGCGATCGCGCTGCTGGTCACGGGCAACTGGGTGCTCTCCGAGCTGGTCAGCTTCACCCAGAGCCTGTTCGACCAGCTGCCGGCGCTGCTCGACCGGACCTGAGGCCGCGATGGACCTCTCGGTCCCGGCAGTCACGCTGGCGGCACTTCTGCTCGGGACGGCGCGCGCCACCGGGTTCGTGCTGCTGGCCCCGCCGTTCAACTCCCGCTCCATCCCCGTACCGGTCAAGGCCGCCTTCGCCCTGGCGCTGTCGCTGCTGCTGTCGACCCAGATCGCCGCGGGCCTGCCGCAGCCCACGGCCGGCTGGCTGCTGGTCACCGCGGTGACCGAGGTGGTCATCGGCGCCGCCCTCGGCTTCGTCGTCCAGGTGCTGTTCACCGCCGTGCAGATGGCCGGTGACCTGATCGACGTCACCGGCGGTTTCTCGCTGCAGCCGGCCTACGACCCGCTGGCGATGACCCAGAACGCCACGATCGGCCGCCTGCACTACCTGCTCGCCATCACCCTGCTGTTCACCAGCGGCGGCCACCTGCTGATCGTCAAGGGCTTCGCGACGTCGTACCAGGGGCTACCCGTCGGCGGCGACGTGCCCACCGACCAGATCGCGGCGGTACTGCTGACGGCGTTCTCGATGATGTTCCTGGCCGCGCTGCAGATCGCCGGCCCGATGGTCGCCGTCCTGCTGCTGGCCGACGTCGCGCTCGCGCTGCTGAGCCGTGCCGCACCGGCGCTGAACATCTTCGCGATCGGCTTCCCGGTCAAGATCATGCTGACGCTGACCATGCTCGGCCTGACCTTCCCGCTCCTGCCGCCGGCACTGGACACCCTGCTCGAGCACGCGACCCGGGCGATGATCTCGCTGCGGAGCGGCTGACATGGCCAAGGACGGACCCGGCGGTGAGAAGACCGAGAAGCCCACTCCCCAGCGCCTGAAGAAGGCGCGCAAGGAAGGGCAGATCCCGCGCACCCAGGAGCTGGGGACGTGGCTCGGTGTGGCGGTCGCGAGCGCCCTGCTCCCGATGCTGGTGAGCAACGCGTTCGAGGCCGTCCAGAAGCTGTTCATCCAGATCGGGTCGGTGGCCTCACACCCGGAGACCGCAGCGCTCTCGACCCTCATGGGTCAGGCGCTGACCGCGTTCCTGACCACTCTGCTCCCGATGGGGCTCGGGTTGATGGTGACCGGCACCGTCGCTGCCGCCGCCCAGGGCGGGGTCACCTTCGCGACGAAGTCGATGAAGCCGACGCTGAAGAAGATCAACCCCTTCCCGGGAATCAAGCGAATGTTCGGCACCCAGGGCCTCTGGGAGGCGATCAAGGCCCTGATCAAGACCGCTGCGCTGGGGACCGTCGTGATCGTCACCAGCGACCGCGCGCAGTCCCTGGTCTCCTCGGCCGGAGCGCTGCCGTTGTCGACGGTGGCCGCCACGTTCACCGACTCCGCCATCCTCATGTTCCGGGTCGTGGCCGTCACCGGCCTCGTCATCGCGATCGCCGACTACGTCGTCGTGCGGATGAAGACGATGAAGCAGCTCAAGATGAGCCAGTACGAGATCAAGCAGGAGCACAAGCAGTCCGAGGGCGACCCGTACATGAAGGCGCACCGTCGCGGGGTGGCCCTCTCGATGTCGCGCAACCGGATGATGAGCGATGCCGCCGAGGCCGACGTCCTGCTGGTGAACCCCACCCACGTGGCGGTGGCCCTGAAGTACGACCCGGCGAAGGGCGCGCCGCGGGTGGTGGCCAAGGGAGCGGGCGAGGTGGCCTCGAGGCTGCGCGCCATCGCTCAGGAGAACCGGGTCCCCATGGTCCAGGACATCCCCCTGGCCCGGGCGCTGCACGCCTCGTGCGAGCTCGGCCAGGAGGTGCCGGCCCAGCTGTTCACCGCGGTCGCCCGCGTCCTCGCATTCGTCATGCACCTCGGTGCGCGGGGGGTGAAGGGCGGCTTCCACCGTCCGGGCTTCGAGCCGCCGGCTGTCGAAGGACTGCCCAAGGCGGGACGGCGCCGCGTCGCCGCCTGAGCCGGTCTTTCCCGGCGAGATCGCCGATCTCGCACGTCTTGGGCCGCGAAAGCGTGCGAGATCGGCGATCTCGCCCGGTACCGGCCCCGCGCACCCCTGCCGATGAGAAGGACGTGAACCAGCGTCCGTCGTCCCCGCGCGGGGTGGACGCATGAAGGGCATGGGCAAGATGGCCGTCCCCATCGGGGTCGTGGCCATCGTCCTCATGCTGGTGGTGCCGCTGCCGGCCGCCGTCCTGGACCTGCTGCTCGCCGTGAACATCACCGCGTCGCTGCTGATCCTGCTGGTCTCGATGCAGATCAAGCGGCCGCTGGACTTCGCGGTCTTCCCGTCACTGATCCTCATCGCGACCCTGTTCCGGCTGTCGCTGAACGTCTCGTCCACCCGTCTGGTGCTCACCGACGGCTACGCCGGCAAGGTCATCGAGGCCTTCGGGCACTTCGTGATCGGCGGCTCACTGGTCGTCGGCCTGGTGATCTTCGTGATCCTCACGATCATCCAGTTCGTCGTCATAACCAACGGTGCCGGCCGCGTCGCCGAGGTCGGTGCCCGCTTCACCCTCGACGCCATGCCCGGTAAGCAGATGGCGATCGACGCCGACCTCAACGCCGGCCTGATCAACGAGGCGCAGGCCCGGCGGCGCCGCCACGACGTCACGGCCGAGGCGGACTTCTACGGCTCGATGGACGGCGCCAGCAAGTTCGTCAAGGGCGACGCCATCGCGGCGATCATCATCACGCTGATCAACCTGATCGGCGGCTTCGCCATCGGCGTCATGCAGCGCGGCATGGCCCCCGGCGAGGCGGTCTCCACCTTCTCGCTGTTGACCGTCGGCGACGGCCTGGTGTCCCAGATCCCCGCGCTGCTGCTCTCCACCGCGACCGGCATCATCGTGACGCGCTCGGCCACCGAGGGCGACATGGGCACCGACCTGCTCGCGCAACTCGGGCGGTTCAAGCAGCCCATCCGCATCGCCGGTGGCTCGGCCATCGCCATGTGCCTCATCCCCGGCCTGCCGAAGCTGCCCTTCCTCATCATCGGTGCCGGCTTCCTGATCATGGCTTCCCGCATGTCGGAGACGCCGGTGATCGACGAGGAGGCGGAGGCCGCGGCGGCCGCTGCCGACAACGAGCCGAAGCCGGACTCCCCCGAGGCCATCGTCGAGAAGATGCGGGTCGACCCGCTCGAGCTCGAGGTCGCCTACGACCTGGTGGAGCTCGTCGACCCGGCCCGCGGCGGGGATCTGCTCGACCGGGTCAAGGCGCTGCGCCGCAAGGTCGCCATGGAGACCGGCCTGGTGATCCCCCTCGTCCGTACCCGCGACAACCTCGACCTCCCCGGCTCCCAGTACGTCATCTGGCTCAACGGCGTTCCTGCGGCCAAGGGGATCTCGCCCGCCGGCACGGTGCTGGCCATCGGCGACAACCTCGACGGCCTGCCCGGCAAGGCCACCCGTGAGCCGGTCTTCGGACTGGCTGCCAAGTGGGTGCCGGTCGAGCTGCAGCGGCAGGCAGAGATGGCCGGCGCGACCGTCGTCGACCGCTCGTCGGTCATCACGACCCACCTGGCCGAGGTCGTCCGGCAGAACGCCGCCGACCTGCTCGGCCGCGAGGACGTGCGCCTCCTGGTGGAGATGGTCC
>JAOPUS010000147.1 GCA_025963345.1 Blastococcus sp.
ACCTGCTCGCTCATGGCCGCCCCCGTCGCCGTCGCGCCCGAGACGGCTTCCACAGTGACGTGGTGACGCCTCGGCACGGCCAGGCTACGGAGAGTGGGCCGCAACCGCAGAAGGAAGCGGCAGGATCCCCGTGAGTGGGACGTGTCGGGCCGTCCAGCCGACTGCCCTGAAGGCCGCTAACCGCGCCGCTGCCGCGGGACGCCGTCACGCGGCCGGCGCAAGGTCGAGAAGCCGGGGACGACCTCGTCGCTCCGGGTTCCTCTGGGGCGGTCCTGGCGCAAGTCGTGACGATCAGCCATCCGGATCGCCTTGCCCAGAAGGAGCGCGCCGAGTACCGACAGCAGTAGCCACGCCGCCGCTACCCACATCCACCACGCCACGCGTTCCCCCGCCGTCCCCGGCGCCTTCGGTGACGCCTCGACACGGTCACGTTACTGAGGGTGGGCCGTATTTGCAGAACGGAAGCGGCCGGAACTCCCCCCGAGGAGGCCGCTTGGGCGACGAGGCCCCGCCGCAAGGGGGCGCAGAAGAGAGGGTCCAGCCAGTCTCGTCTCGACGTGGCCGGACCTGACGACCTACACGCTCAGAGAGACGAGCGGGAGGGCGGCTCCGGTGAGCCTGAGCGAAGCGGTCCCACATCGGCCATCGGCAACATGACCCGGCCGCGACAGGGGGATCACTGGGCGGGGCCGGTGCCGAGGGTGACCGTGGCCGAGTGCACGCCACCGGTGGCATCGGCCCAGGTGACGGTCAGCCGCTGGCCGGGGGAGTGGCTCGCCAGCGCCGCGCTCAGGTCCTGGGCGGACGTGACGGTCTGGCCGCCGACGCCGGTGATGATGTCCCCGGCAGTGATTCCGGCCGTGGCGGCGGGCTGACCGGGCAGCACGCCGAGGACCATGGCGCCGCCCGTGCCGTCGCTCACCGACACGCCGATGAACGCGGGGTAGCCCTGCTGGACGGTCGCTGACGTGACCCCATGCTCGATCTGGGTGGCGATCCCCTCGGCGGTCGAGATCGGGATCGCGTACGCCTGGGCGGCCCCGCCGCTGGAGGCGGCCGTGTCCATGCCGACGATCGCACCGGAGGCGTCGTACAGAGGGCCGCCGGAGTCGCCGGGCTGGACGTTCGCATTGGTCTCGATGAGCCCGCTGAGCTGCTCGGCGTTGGCGCCGCTGGAGTCGGTGGCGGTGATCGACTGGTCCAGTGCCGTGACCGTGCCGCTCGCCGCGGTCAGGACGCCGGTGCCTCCGGCGTCGCCGACGGCGGTGACCGCCTCGCCGACGGTGGCCGGTGAGGTGTTGAGGTTGGCGGTGCTGAGTCCGGAGGCGTTGTTCAGTTGGAGGACGGCGACGTCGGCAGTCGGGTCGGCGCCGACGACGGTCGCCGTGTAGGTGTCGCCGGTGCTGATGACGGTGACCGTGATGCTGGTCGCACCCTCGATGACGTGGTTGTTCGTGAGCACGTCACCGTTCGAGGTGAGGATCATGCCGGTGCCTGCGGCTTCCGCGCTCTGGTATCCCAGGATGCTGGTGACGTCGACGATGCCGACCTGCTGCGTGCTCGTCACCGTGGCGGCGGGGCCGGTCGCTCCGCTGCCGGAGGCGCCGAGGCCGCCGCTTTCACCGAAGCCGCCGGGGCCGTTCATCGCCGGCGCGGCGTGCGCCGGGTATCCCTGCCCCACCACGGGTGTCGTCCCGGTCGTCGAGCCGACGCCGAAGCCGATACCTCCCGCGAGGCCGACCGTGCCGAGGGCGGTGATGGTGATGATTGCTGTCCGCCGGCGCTTCGAGGTGGGCGCTGGCTGCGCTGATGTCTCGTTCATGAGTCCAGGACAGGCGCCGGTCGAGTGAACTCGCTGTGAACCGGCTGTGGGTTCGCTGGAATCGCCGTTTCCTCAGGTCAGCGGGTAGCGGCGTGTTCCCGCTAGCTGCAGTCTTGGAGTGCCGTTGACAGTGACGACGCGCGGCACCGGAACGCCGACCCTGAATTGTCGAGCGCGATCGGGAGCGGACAGCGACCCGGCGAGCTTCCTGCGGTGCGGTGGGGCGAGGAGACAGTCGTGAACGTGACCGTCAGCGTGACCACCTTCCTGGCTGCCGGCATCGAGGTGATCGAGATGGTGGCGATCGTCGTGGCGGTCGGCGCGACGCGCTCCTGGCGCGCGGCGCTCGCCGGCGCCGGCGGCGGCCTTCTCGTGCTCGTGGCGTTGATCACCGCGTTGGGCACGGCCCTGCGCAACGTGCCCTTGCAGCCGATCCGGCTGGTCGTCGGCGCATTGCTGCTCGTCTTCGGGCTGCAGTGGCTGCGCAAGGGAGTGCTGCGCGTCGCCGCCCAGGGATGGGCGATCGGTCAAGGCGAGGAGCACGTCGACGACAGTGACGTCCCGCCGGATCGGTTCGACTGGACCGGGTTCGTGCTGTCGTTCAAGGGCGTCTCCCTGGAGGGTCTCGAGATCGCCGTCATCGTGGTCGCCGTCGGTGGCGCCGCCGGCGCGCTCGGGTCGGCGATCGTGGGTGCCGCTGCTGCGGTGGTTGTCCTGGCCGCCGTGGGCGCCGCGACCTACCGGCTCATCGCGCGGATCCCCCGTCGGGCGCTGCAGCTCTTCGTCGGAGCGCTGCTGTCCGCGTTCGGGACGTTCTGGGCCGCCCAGGGCGTCGGCGTCGCCTGGCCCGGGAACGACCTGGCGCTGGTGTGGTTCGTCGTCCTCTACGCGGCCACTGGTATGGCACTGCTCCACCTCGTCCGCGGCTGGCGACTGCCCGCCGCGCCGACCGGCACCGCGCCGGTGCCCGAGGAGATCCGATGATCGTCGTCCGCTGGATCCGGGCCTTCGTCGACTTCTGGATCGACTTCATCGTCGGCGACGACTGGACCGTCGCCGCCACCGTCCTGGTGGCGCTGCTGGCCACCTGGGGGCTGCACCGTGCCGGTCTCCCGGCCTGGTGGCTCCTCCCCGCCGCGGTCATCGGCATCGCCACCGTCAGCCTCCGCCGCGCCACCACACGGGCCGGCCGACCGACTCCACCTCGTTGAGTGCCTGCCAACCAGCCCGCGGGTTGTGGGTTCGATCCCACGGGGTGAGTCCGTCAATGGACTTCCGCATGACTTCCGCATGGAGGAGTGGGCCAGGAGGGCTCGCAGTGGTCGCTCAGCCGAGTCACAGCCGGGCCCCAGGAAGCAGATCTACGGTCCGCGCATGAGCGAGTGGGACGGTCGCGGGTTGCCCCCGGCGGCCGCTGCCCGCATGGCGCGGTTCCGGGCCGATGGTGTGCGGACGTCGCTCCTCGACGTCCCCGACATGGCGGCGGTGTCCGGCGTCGGCTTGCCGCCGGTCGGCGAGGTCATGGGCTGCATGGTCGAGCACATCGGCTGGCAGGGATTCGGCGGTTGCGGTCTCTACGGCCCGGGCGCCGGCTGGGCGGCGTCCTGGGGGACCACCGTCACCAGCGGTCAGGGTGCCCGCTTTGCCGGCTACAAGCCGTACGTCGACGCGCTCTACCGCGGGTACGACACGGCCCTCGCGCGGATGCTCACCGAGGCGCAGGCCATGGGTGCCGACGGCGTCGTGGGGGTGCGACTGTCGGTCAACCACCTCGGGCAGGACAATCGCGAGTTCGTCGCCCTCGGGACCGCCGTCCGGGCTATCGGTGACGTGCACGCGCCACGCCCGTTCGTCACCGACCTCCCCGGGGCCGACGTCGCCAAGTTGCTGCACGCCGGATGGGTGCCGGTGTCCATCGCCTTCGGGATCTCGGTCGCCGTCCGTCACGATGACTACGCGACGCAGTTCCAGGCGCGCGCCTGGGGCGCGAACACCGAGGTGTCCGGCTACACCGACCTGGTCCAGCACGTCCGGGACGACGCCCGCGACCGCTTCCGGCAGCACGCCGGCCGAGCCGGCGCCGACGGCGCGATCGTCTCCTCGATGGACCTGCGCATCTGGGAGATCGAGCCGGCGGAGCGGCACCGCGACCACGTCGCCGAAGCGACCGTCTTCGGCACCACCATCGCCCGGTTCCACCGTGGCCGGACCGCGCCGACCCGAGTCCTCACCGTCCTCCCGCTACGGCGGGTCTGACCGAAGCGGAGCGTACTGACATGACCATCGAGGCCACCGGGCTCGGCATCCCCGCCGATGCCCTGCGCCGACTCGCGGAGATGCGGCCCGGCCAGCAGAGCACCTTGTTCACGTCCGACCTGTCGGTGAACGAGTTCCTGCTGGTCCGGGAGGCAGGGTTCCGCCCGTTGGGGCTGGTGCTGGGCAGCTCGATCTACCACGTCGGATTCCAGATGGGCCGGTGGAGCCAGAACCAGGAACTCGAGACCCTGTCACAGGCGATGTACCACGCGCGCGAGCTGGCGATGACCCGGATGGAGGCGGAGGCCGACATGCTCGGGGCCGACGGCATCGTCGGTGTCCGCCTGGACATCGAGTTCAAGGAGTTCGGCTCCGACCTCGCCGAGTTCATCGCAGTCGGCACGGCCGTGAAGGCCGACGAGGCCCACGAACGGACGCTGGACGGGTTCTCCTGGCGCAACAACCAGGGCAAGCCGTTCACGTCCGACCTGTCGGGGCAGGACTTCTGGACGCTGGTCCAGGCCGGCTACGCCCCGCTGGGGATGACCATGGGCACCTGCGTCTACCACATCGCGCACCAACGGTTCTGGCAGGCGATCGGCAACACCGGGCAGAACGTGGAGATCCCGCAGTTCACCGAGGCGCTCTACGACGCCCGGGAACTGGCCATGAGCCGGATGCAGGCCGAGGCCGAGGCGCTGTCGGCCGAGGGCATCGTCGGCGTCCAGCTGCTGAGCCTCCCGCACCGCTGGGGTGGGCACACGACCGAGTTCTTCGCGATCGGTACCGCGGTGCGCCCGCTGCGCGAGGACCACACGATCGCCACGCCGTCGCTGGTCCTACCGCTCACCGACCGGTGATGGGCGGCTCGCTGGAACCCCTGGGCCCGGGGACGGTCGGCCTGGTCGCCTCGGCGCTGACGTCGAGCGCCGATTTCTCCGACGTCGCCATGTTCACCCGGGTCTTCACCCGGAGCTTCGCGCAGGCACTTCCGGAGGGCATGGTCGATGTGGAGCACTCCCGGACGATGGGGGACCGGCTCGCCGGCCGGCCGGGCAGGCCGGTCGCCCTACGGATCAGCTTTCCCGAACGACGGCTGGAGTTGCGGGCGACCCGGGGCTGGCCGGACGCCGAGATCGACCAGGTCGTTCGCGGAGTCGTGCTCAGCCGCCGGCAGGTCGATGTGGACGAGTGGGTGCAGACGCTGGCCGCCGAGCTGACCGATCTCGCTGCTCGCAACGCCGCGGCCCGGGCCGCTCTCGCCGCCTTGCTCGGCACGCCCTGAGCGGGGAACGTTCCGGCTCCTCCAGTGCAACTCAACGGTTGCGCGTAAAGAGGCGATGTGCAACCCTGGAGTTGCACTCGCGACGGACAAGGAGCCCACTCATGAGCGAGGACCGGATCGAACGCGAAACCCTTATCGCGGCACCCCTGGAGCGGGTCTGGTCGCTGGTGGCCCAACCGGGCTTCTGGGTGGCCGACGAGGCGAGCCTGCCCGGCACCGTGGCCCGAGAAGGCGAGGCGATGGTGGCGAAGAACGCCGAGTACGGCGACTTCCCCGTGCGCGTGGAGAAGGTTGTGCCGCCGACGTACCTGGCGTACCGCTGGGCCAGCGCGTTCCCCGGAGAGGAGCTGCGGGAGGACAACAGCACCCTCGTGGAGTTCACGTTGGTACCGGAAGGCGACACGACGCGGCTGCGCGTCGTCGAGAGCGGGTTCGCGGCCCTCGCCGGGTCCGAGGAGCTGCGCCGCCAGGCGATGAAGGACAACACCGGCGGCTGGCCCCAGGTGCTCGACGCGCTCAAGAAGCGCGCCGAATAGCCATCCGCGTGACCGACGACCGCCGCGGCGCCGTCGACAGCGTGCTTGTCGCGCTGGCCGACCCGACGCGACGTCAGCTGCTCGATCTGCTCGCCGCACAGGGCGAGGCCACTGCCACGGCCCTTGCCGAACGACTTCCCGTGTCGCGGCAGGCGGTGGTCAAGCACCTCGCCGTCCTGGACGCCGCCGGGCTGGTTTCCGGCAGCCGGGTGGGACGCGAGGTGCGGTACGCGGTGCGGCCCGCGGCGCTGGACGGGACGGCGCGGTGGATGGCCGCCCTCGCGGCCGACTGGGATCGACGGCTGGCGAGCATCAAGCGCGTCGCTGAGGCGGCCGAGCGGGCTTCGCACTGAGGGACCGGACCGGAAGGACGGACGTCATGGACACGACCGCACTTCGCAGCGCGTACGACAGTTTGCTCGATGCCGCGGCCGTCCCCGACCTCGGCGACGCCGGCGACGGAGGATGGAACGCCGATCAGATCCTGGCTCATCTCCTGAGCGTCGACGCCGCGATCGCGGCGGTTGCCTTGGGTGTCGTCTCGGGCTCGCGCCCCGCCTTCGACAACCGGATCTCCCTCGACGCCGGGAACCTCGACCGGATCATCGCCGGGCACTCGGGCAGGGCGGACCTGATCGACCACGTCCGACGTCAGGCGGCCGTCCTCTGTGACCTCGCCGATCTGCTCGCGGGCGACGTCACCTCGGTCCCGGTGCCGTCGCTCATCCTGTCCAACGGCGCGCTCGTGCTGGACCGGCCGATCCCGCTTGCCGGCCTCATCGACGGTCTCGCCGAGGACCACGTGCCGGTGCATGCCCGACAGCTCCTCGACCTTCGCGTCGCCGTCCCTGGCCACGACTGATCGTTGACGCGGTCTCGGCCGACACGCCGGGCAGCTGCCCTCCAGCGGAGTCATGGACGGAGCCGGGGCGCATTTCACGCTCTGGCGGGGTCGAGCTGTCGACAAGCGGGTGCGGCCTGAGGCCGGTCACGGTGCCGCTGTCGGCGGCTACGCAACGATTCGGGAACGCGGCGTCGCAGCCCGTGGCGGGAGGCCGGATGCGGGCGCGTCCGCACCTATCTTTCTGTCATCCGCCACGGCTGGCGGTGTCCGTCGCACTTCCCCGGCGACGGCATGTACTTGGAGTGGAACGGTGAGTGGCGTGGGCGTTGTGTCCAGCGGTGAGGTTCTTCTCGGCGGCAAGGTCGGCCAGGGCTGGTGGTTGGTCGCCCATCATGTGGACGGGCAGGAGCGGATCCTGGCCGGCCCGTTCCCGGACCGCGCCGAGGCCCGGTGGGCTGCCGCTGTCGGCCCCGAGGGCGCCCGGCCGGTCTACGGCATCCGTCGGGCCGACGGCGGTCTCACCCACAAGCCCTCACCGCAGGACTGGGCATGGTTGGCGCACCTCGGCGAGCAGCTCGAGCGGCTGCCCGAGGACTGGGCCGGGGTCCTCTCCGACGACGACCCGCTGACCACCCTGGTCGTCGAGGTCACCGCCGCGCTGTCGGAAGCCGGCCTGCCCCTGCACGACTCGGCCGGCCCGGGCGACGAGGTCGGCGGTGCCTGCCTGATCCCGGAGCCGGACCTGGGGGGCATCGTCGTCACCTGGCGCCAGCACGACCGGATGAGCGTCGACCGGGTCCACGGCCACGCCCCGGATGTACTCGTGCAGCAGGTGATGAACCGTGCCGTGGCCGATGTGCTCGCGGCGCGCGGCTTCCTCGTCGATGCCTTCGGGGGAGCCAGCGGCCACCTCGTCCGCTCGGCCGCCTGACCTGGGGCGTCAGCGTCAGCAGGACGACCACGGCCGGCGATATCGGCAGGCCGATGGTCAGGGCAGCTCGCGGGGGCGACGCGGTGTGCGCGCGACGGTCGTCGATGGGTACCTGACGCGAGGAGCCGTCCTGTGTGTGCGGCCGCGGTCGGCGCGCGCTCACGCCTTCGGCAGGTCCTCGAGGCCGAGCAGATGGTCGAGGACCCGGAACCGGTAGGCGGCGCCGAGGGCCAGGAACCAGATCGCCAGCACGGGCAGCACCGTGTTGTAGACGGGCGGGGCCGCGCCGGTCAACCCGAAGTAGTTCGACACCGCCGGGGTGAACAGCGCCGCGACCAGTACCGCCAGCAGTGCGGCCACCAGGATCGCGGGACGCTTGTCCCCGGTCGGGCGGGTCCAGGCGGCGAGCAGTCGCGTGGGCGGCTGGAGGAAGAGGATGAGCAGCACGGAGGCCAGGGACACGAAGGTGGACAGGCCGGTCTGTGCTCCGATGGTGGCTGACGCATCGGCGAAGTCGGCGTCGACGCCGTAGGTCAGGCCTGTGTAGCGCTCGAACTCGCTGATGACGCCTGCCGGCACGTTTCCGTCGGTGAACCCGGAAGCGACCCTGGTGTAGAGGGACGCGTAGACGGCGACCCCGCCCGCGGCAGTGAGCACGGCTGCGGGGACGACGAAGCGGCCCAGGGTGCCGAGGAAGTGGGGGTCGGGTGCGGACGGGCGGGCCCATGCGGTGAGGAAGAGCGTCGGGAGCCCGACGGTGAACAGCGTCAGTCCGCCCTGGGCAGGGGAGTAGGGGAACCCCAGGCCCAGCATGGTGACCGCGACGATCACCAGGCCCTGGGTGGCGACCCGGGCGAGGAACACCTGGGTCGAGGTGGCGATGCCGTTGATGATGCGCCGGCCCTCCCGGCGGGCCGGTAGCAGCGCGCCGAGCGAATCGTCGACCAGCACTATGTCGGCGACGTCGCGGGTGACCGCGCTGCCGCTGCGCATGGCCACGCCGACCTGGGCGGCCTTGAGGGCGCGCGCGTCGTTGACCCCGTCGCCGACCATCGCCACGTAGCCGCCCTGGCGGCGCAGCGAGGCGACGATCCGCTCCTTCTGCTCCGGCGCGACCCGGCCGAAGACGGCGGCCCCGGCGACGACGGCGTCCAGTTGTGGGTCGGAGAGCTGATCCAGGTGCGCGGCGTGCACGGGGGACGTGCTCTCGAGGCCGGCGCGGGCGGCGAGGGCGGCGACCGTGTCGGGGTCGTCGCCGGAGAGCACCTTGAGCGCGATGCCCTCTTCCCGCAGCCGGGCGAGGGTCTCGGGGACGTCCGCGCGCAGCTCGTCGGCGAGCGCGACGACGGCCAAGGGCTCGAGGGCGGGCAGCGTCGGCCGGTCGTCCGGGCCGCGCAGCGCCGCGGTGGGATCGAGGGCGCGAGCGAAGACGAGGACCCGCAGTCCCTGAACGGTCCGAGTGCGCACGTCGGCGGCGAGGTCGGGCCCCCGCAGCGCGGGAGCGAGCGCCTCCGGTGCGCCCAGGACCCACGTGGCGCCGTCGGTACGCAGGGCGCTCCACCGCAGCGCAGAGCTGAACGGCACCTCCTCGTGCGCCGCCGCCGGCTCGCCGGGCAGGTGGTCGGCCAGTGCCGTGCTGGTGAGGTTGGCCGCGCCGGTGCTGCGGGCCATCGACCCCAGTGCCGCCGTCACCTCCCCTGCGTCGTGCCCGCCGACGGGCGCCACTTCCGCCAGCGCAAGTCGCCCGGTGGTCAGCGTGCCCGTCTTGTCGGTGCAGACGACGTCGACGTTGCTCAGCGACTCCACGGCGTTGACCCGCTGCACGAGCGCTCCCTGACGGGAGCTGGCCACCGCGCCCGCGGTGTAGGCGACCGCGATGAGAAAGAACAGGCCGTAGGGGACCAGGCCCGACAGCACCGCCGAGGTCTGCACGACCCTCAGCACGGAGAGGCCCTCGAGGGCGGACTGCAGCAGGATGGCCCCGCTCATCAGGACGACGAGGACCATGGTGAGGCGGATGACGAAGGCGATGCGCCGCTGCAGCGGGGTGGTGTCGGTGCTGGCGCGCCGGGCCTCGGCCGTCAGGCGGTTCGCGTAGCTGGCCGCGCCCACGTCGCGGGCCAGTTGCAGCCCCCCGCCGCCGACGCAGAAGCTGCCCGACAAGAGGTCCTCGTCCGGCGATCGGCGCTGTGCTTCCGCCTCTCCGGTCAGCAGCGACTCGTCCACGTCGATCGCGCCCTCGAGCACCGGCCCGTCCACGACCACCTGGTCGCCCGGACGCACGCGGACGACGTCCCCGCGCACCACCGCCTCCGGGACGACATCGGTCTCCCGGCCGTCCCGGAGGACGACGACCGTGCCGCGCGCGAGCAGCTGGAGCCGGTCGAGCTGTCGTTTGGCGCGGATCTCCTGCACCGCGCTGATCGCCGCGTTGAGGACGCCGATCCCGACGCTGATCACGGCGTCGTTGTAACGGCCCATCACCAGCAACCCGGCGCCGATGACGAACAGGATGATGTTGTAGAGCGAGAAGACATTGGTCCGCAGGATCCGCGTGTAGGTGCGCGAGGTCCCCGTGACGGAGGTGTTCCCCTCGCCCCGGCGCCGCCTGGCCTCGGCCTCGCTGCTGGACAGCCCGGCGGTCGAGGCGGCCGTGCTCACCCGGGTCTCCGACGTCACCGGCCCAGGGTGCCCGCTGCCGGCCCTCTTCGCGTCGTCTGCGGTTGTGCGTGGTCGTGTCCGGACGGTAGTGGCCGCCACTGCCGACAGGCTTCCGGTATAGATGTGTGGTGTGTGTCACGGCAGCCTCTGCACGCGGTGCCCGACCGGTAGCTTCCGAGCCGTGACGTCGACGTGAGCGCGCCCACAGTGGTGGACCACGAGCAGGGCGCGTTGGGCTGGCGGCGCACGAACTACCTGTCGATGATGTGCGTCTTCCTGCTCACGGTGTCGTTCTCCTTCACCGTTCCCTTCCTGCCCCTGTACCTGCAGGAGATCGACGGACTGAGCGGCCCGGACGCGGCGCTGTGGGCCGGCATCGCCACGGGGCTGGGCGGCGTGGGGTCCTTCCTCGGCGGCCCGCTGTGGGGCGCGCTCGGTGACCGGTTCGGGCGCAAGCCGATGCTGGTGCGGGCGTCGTTCGCGGGAGCGACCGGCCTGCTTCTTCTGGGGTTGTGCACGAGCACCTGGCAGGTCGTGGTCATCCGCGGCCTCATCGGCTTCATGGCCGGTGCCCCGGCCGCCGCGATGGCCCTGATGGCGGCCGGCACCCCGCGGTCGTTGCTGTCCCGGGCGCTCGGTCAGACCCAGGCCGCCATGCTCGCCGGGCTGGCGCTGGGGCCGGTCTTCGCTGCCGTGCTGGTCGGCTTCCTCGGCTACCGGGACACGTTCATCGCGGCGGGCATCCTGATGTACTCCGGCTCGATCGTCAGCGCGGCCTTCATCCGGGAGCAGCGGGTTCCCTACGTCAAGCCGGCGAAGGGCACCGGCGCGCTCGGGCTGGCGCTGCGCGCGCCCGTGGTCTGGGGCGCCCTGGTGCTCGTGCTCACCCTCAGCTACGCGGCGCCCATGGTCCAGCCGATCCTGCCGCCCTTCGTCGTCACCCTGTTGCCGGACGGGGCTTCGGCGACGACGGTCATTGGCTGGCTCTTCTTCGGGATCTCGGCGGCCAGCGCGATCTCCGCCGTCCTCGCGGGCCGCCTCATCCGGCGCCTGGGCCTGCAGCGGGTGCTGCTGGGCGCCACCGTCGGCGTCGCCGTGTTCCTCCTGCCGGCCGGTCTGTCGTCGACCGTCTGGCAGCTCGCGATCCTGGTGATCGCCATGTCCTTCTTCCAGGGCGCGCTGCAGACCAGCACCGTGGCGCTGCTGCCCGACGTGGTGTCGGCATCGGCGGTCAGTTCGGTGTTCGGCCTCTACCAGAGCGTCTCGGCCCTGTCGGCCCAGCTCGGTCCGGCCCTGGGCGGTGCTCTGGCCGCCGCCGTCGGCTTCCAGGCGGTCTTCCCGATCGCCGGAACGGCCCTGCTGGTCCTGGGACTCCCGGCGTTCTACGTCTTCCGCCGGCTGGCCCACACCCACCACGCGGCGGTCGCGGCCGGCTGAGGAGACGGCCGGTCAGCTCCGGGGCGGCGTCGTGTTCGCGGACCTGGGGGTGACCGGCGGAACCGGCTCCTCCTCGAGCGCCGGGTCGTAGAAGACAGAGGTGCCGCGACCGCGCCGCTTGGCCGTGTACATCGCCAGGTCCGCCCGCCGGATGAGGCCGTCGATGTCGGTGTCGGGACTCGCGACGGCCACACCGATGCTGGCCCCCACCTTGGCGGTCCGCCCGCCACCCAGGTCGACCGGCAGGTCCAGCTCCGTGCGAATGCGGGCGAGCGCCGTCTCGACACCCTGGTCGTCGATCGGTCCGTGCAGAAGCACTGCGAACTCGTCCCCGCCCAGGCGGGCGGCGGTGTCGGCAGTGCGCACGCACGCGTGCAGCCGCTGGGCGAAGACCTTCAGCAGCAGGTCGCCGGCCTGGTGGCCGTAGGTGTCGTTGACCGGCTTGAAGCCGTCGAGGTCGATGTAGAGGACGGCGGGCCACTGCCCGTTGCGCGCCGCCAGATGCAGGTCGTGCTCGGTCCGGTCGAGGAACAGCGTCCGGTTCGGCAGCTCGGTCAGCGGGTCGTGCATGGCGGCGTGCCGGAGCTCCTCCTGCAACTCGATGACCCGACGAAGGTCGGTCTCCAGCCGGCCCCGGTCCAGCGAGGTGGCGACGTGCCGGGCGAAGGTCCCGAGCAGGGCGAGGTCGCTCTCGGCGAACGTGCCCACGTCGCCGAGCCGGCCCGTCACGAGCAGCAGCCCCTGCACCCGACCCTCGGTGATCAGCACCGAGGCCATCGCGTCCTTGAGCGCGTGCCGGGCGGCGTAGCGGTCGAGTTCGGCGTTGCGCACGGTGCCGGTCCGGACGGTGAGGACGCCGGTCGCGTCGGCCCACTCGATCAGCCGATCGGCGTCCTCCGTGCGTTCCATCAGCTGGAGGGCGACCGGCTTCTCGCCGTCCCGGCTGCGGCTCAGCGTCGGCGCGTCGTCCTTCTCGCCGAACAGGACGAGGTCGGCGCACTCGGCCCGGAAGGCGCCGCGCACGGCGGTGAGGAAGTCGGTCAGCGCGGTGGGGGCGTCGTTGCTGTTGTAGAGCAGCGAGGTGATCTCGTGCAGCAGCCGCAGGTTGTTCTGCTGCTCGCGGGCCTTGGCGTAGGCGCGGTAGGCGGCGATGAGCAGCCCCGACGGGAGCGCGAGCAGGACCAGCGATGCAGGGTTCTGCGCCGCCGTGTCCGCGGCGAGCAGGCCCATCGCGGCGACGCCGAGGGCGAAGGGCAGCGACAGCGCCAGCATGCGAGGCAGCTCACTGAAGCCCAGGGAGGCTTCCGAGACCCGCATGACGGCGTAGATGCACGCGCAGGCGGTCAGCGTGGAGACCGCGACCGCGGCCAGGGCGGCCACCCAGTCCCAGGCGCCGGGCAGCGCGGTGGCCCGCCCGAGGGTGGTGAAGACGATCGTGGCCAGGCAGCCGGCCAGGGAGTACTGAGCGACGTTGAACGCCAGCTTGAGCCCGAACTGGCGCCGGTGGAGCACCAGGACCAGGCCGACGCCCGCAACCTGGGCGGTGATCAGGGCCGCCGGTTCGAGGAGGTAGAGGCCGGCGACGAGGACGAGGTCGGTCAACGAGAAGGAGTGCGAGTCCCGCTGCAGTTGGACATGCACGACCAGGACCTCGCTGAGGGCGAACGCCGCCACCCAGGCGATCCACGGGAGGTCCAGCGCCCCCTCGGGTCCGGGCAGATGAGGGACGACGGCCAGGCCCAGGGCTCCCGCCGCCGCGGCGAGCACCGCGACGAGCAGGACGATCCGATGGCGCACGCCGAGGCGAGGAGCAGCGGTAACGGTGGTGCAAGCGGCGTCCGGCGTCGTCGCCATCTCCGGTCTCCTTCCAGGCGAGCCGAGGTTCTGTCCTTAGTGATCGGCATCGACCGGAGAAGCTGTAAGCGTGAGGGGGCCGGGCGGTGTGTCACCCGGTAGGGGGAGTCGGGCAGGGGAGCCGTCAGGACGGGTCGACGCCGGCCAGATCGGCGAACACCACGATGTTGTCCCGGTAGCTGCGCGCATCCCGGTCGAAGGAGCCACCGCACGTGATCAGGCGGAGTCCGGCATGGTCGATGTCGGCGTAGACGGCGTCGGTCGGGAACTCGTCCTTGGGGAACTGCTGGACCGAGCCGACGCGGAACCGTGCCGCGCTGCCGTCCTCGCGTTCGACGGTGATGTCGTCCCCCGGGACGAGGTCACGCAGCGAGAAGAAGACCCCGGGGGATCCTGCCCAGTCGACGTGGCCGGCGATGATTGCCGGGCCGAGCGCCCCGGGCGTCGGGGCACCGGTGTACCAGCCGGCAGGGAAGCCCTCGGGCGGGACCTCCAGCGCCCCGTCAGCCTGCAGCCCCAGGCCCATGAGCGCGGAGTCCACCCCGATCGCCGGGATGCGGAGTCGGACCGGCGCGGACGTGGACAGGGGCACGAGGACGTCTGCCGGCGGTGCTGACGGCTGCACCGCGCTCGTGTCCGCGGAGCCGGCCTCCGTCGCCTCGGTGGGTCCGTCGCCCGAACAGCCGGCGGTGCCGGCGACGACGGTGAGGATCAGGGCCGCGGCAGCCGTCCGCCACCGATGACCGCCCGGCCCACGTCGCCCGGTCCGGTCAGGCGACGACCTGCGGGGGCTCAGGACGACCAGAGCCGTCCGGTGATGCTTCCGGTGCCACCGCCGCCGGCGTCGACAGACCCGACGGGCACCCGCCTGACCTGACCGCCGGTGGCAGGCCCGGTGTCGGTCGTGACCGGCGTCGCCGTGACCGTGGTCGTGCCGCCCGTCACGGGCGTCGCGCACGAGGGCCGCACGAAGGTGTTCGAGTCCAGCGTCACGGCCCCGTTGCGCGTGAGCAGCGAGCCCTCGAGGGTCGCGCCGGTGTTCATCGTGCTGTCCGAGAGCGTCAGGATCGTTCCGCGGAAGGTGGAGTTGACGCCCAGCGTCGTGGAGCTGGTGACCTGCCAGAAGACGTTGCAGGCGGTGACGCCGCCGGTCAGGACGACGGACGTGTTCGGGGAGGTGATGAGGCTGGAGCCCGCCTGGAACACGAAGACCGCGCTCGCGCCGCCGTTCAGGGTCAGCGGCGTCGGGCCGCTGATCGAGATGCCCGACCCCGCGGTGTAGACCCCGGGGGTCAGGGTCTGCCCCGCCAGGTCGCCGAGAATGGGGAAGTCGGATGTCTGGCCTGCGGCGTTCAGGTAGGCGGCCGTCAGGTCGTCCTTCGCCGTCGCGGTCACGCCGTCGCCGCGATGGTCGGTGCCGGTCAGGACCACCGATCCGGTCACGGTCATCGTCGGGTTCGGGAGCGAACCGATGTCGCCGTTGATCACGGTCGTACCGGTGCTGGTGATACCGGTTCCGCCGAGGACGGCGAACGGCTCCGCAGTGCCCATCGGCACGGGGAGGGCGGCGGCCTGGGCCGTTTCCGCCGAAGCGAGGAGGGCTGCCGAGATCGCGACCACCGAAGCGGCAGCGGCGGCGCCGTAGCGCGCGCTGCTCGACCGTCGTCGGAGCTGGGGCCGGAGGGTGCGGTGTCGCGGGTCGTGGCGGACCGACATGTCGTCGGCGCTCCCGTCTCCGACGCTTGGGCCGGTAGTGGTGGTGTGCTGAAGACGACGCCGACGCGGTTGCCGGAGCGAGAGGAGTCCTCGGTCTCCCAACCCTATTGCTCAGAGTAATGAGAATCGGACAATTGGTGATGGCAGCGAGTCGTCCCACCAGGCCCGCGGACGAAGCGTCGCGCTGTGATCAGCCGGGTCAGCGCGCCGAGGGCCGACCGCAGAGCAGGACCAGCGCCTGTCGAAGTCCGTGGGCGACATGCATCACGGGAGCGTAGGGGTGGAGATGGCGATGCCAAGATCCCCCGCACCAGCTGACTGCGCGCCGGCTCAGGCGTCGAGGAACTCCTCGATGACCGGCGCCAGCCGGCCGGCCTCGGTGATCAGCGCGATGTGGCCGCCCTGGTAGAGGTGCAGCCGGGCGTCGGGGAGCAGCCGCGCCATGATCCGCGCGTTGACCGCGGGCACGATCGGGTCGTCGTCCCCCATGACGAGCAGGGTCGGCTGCCGGATCAGCTTCAGGAAGGGCAGGCTGCTCCAGCCGGTGCTGGCGGCCAGTTGGTAGTAGTACCCGCGGCGCGGCCCCAGCCGGGATTCGGAGTGCAGCGCGTGGGCGGCACGCTCGGGCTGGGTGCGCATCGTGCCGCCGTAGATCTCCCCGGCGATGCTGCGGGCGTACTCGGGATCGCGGTGCCGGCGTGGGGTGAGCATCCGGGCCAGCACCCGCGGGTCGGCCGGCACCATCAGGGAGCCGGTCGCCGTGGCGGTGAGCACGAGGCGGCGGACCCGGCGGCGGTGCTGGACGGCGAAGTGCTGGGCCAACCCCCCGCCCCAGGACAGCCCCAGGACGTCGACCTGCCCGTCGAAGCCCAGGCGGGTGAGCATGCCGGCGACGACGGGGCCGAAGGTCACCAGGTTGTACGGAACGACCGGACGAGGGGAGCCGCCGACACCGGGCACGTCGAAGCGGATCACGCTGCGCCGC